>JBJHAZ010000195.1:0-4922 GCA_050485225.1 Gammaproteobacteria bacterium | reverse complement strand
CGATCTGATCGATGGTCATGCCGGCCTTCTTGAGCACCTTTTCGGCGGCGGGCGTGGGGCCGGTGAGCATGATGCAGGGGTCGGTGCCAACCACAGCGCCGGCGACGATGCGCGCCCGCGGCGTCAGCCCAAGCTCCTTGCCCGCCTTTTCGGAACCCACCAGCACCGCTGCCGAGCCGTCGACGATGCCGGAGCTGTTGCCGGCGGTGTGAATGTGGTTGACCCGGTCGATGGGATAGCGCGCAAGGGCGATGGCGTCGGCACCCATCTCACCCGGTGCGTCGAACACGGTCTTGAGTTGTCCCAGGGTATCCAGGGTGGTATTCGGACGCACCAGCTCATCGCGATCGAGCACCGTCAGGCCGTTCATGTCCACCACCGGTACCAGCGTGCGGCTGAAATGGCCGGCCTCGATGGCCGCCGCGGCGCGCCGGTGGGATTCCATGGCAAAGCGGTCCGCGTCCTCGCGGGTGAAGCCCTCGATGGTGGCAATCAGGTCGGCGCTGATGCCCTGGGGTACATAGCCCATCCGGAAGCCGGTTTCCGGGTCATCGAACCAGGCACCGCCGTTGGAGGCCATGGGCACACGCGACATGCTCTCCACACCACCGGCCACCACCAGATCCTCCCAGCCGGAACGAACCTTGGCGGCCGCCATGTTGACGGTCTCGAAACCGGAGGCGCAGAAGCGGTCGATCTGGACGCCGGGGGTATCGACATCCCAGCCGGCGTAGATGGCCGCAACGCGGGCAATGTCGGAACCCTGCTCGTCCACCGGCGTGACGCAACCGATGATGATGTCGTCGACGCGGGCCGTATCGAGATCGTTGCGATCCCGCAGGGCGTTCATCGTCTGCGCCAGCAGGCTGACGGGCTTGACGCTGTTGAGTCCGCCACCGGGGCGACCCTTGCCGCGTGGGGTGCGGACGTAATCGTAAATATAGGCTTCGGTCATGTCGGCCTCTCCGTATCAGTTCATGTAGCTGAGGGCGCGCTGCAGCTCCCTCTTGCAATCGGCGACCATGGTCTCGAGCAACTCGGCACAGGTGGGGATATCGTCGATGAGACCGATCACCATGCCGGCGGTAATGATGCCGCCATCCACTTCACCGGATGACAGCGCTGCGCGGCCACGGGCTCCGGATACCAGCGGCTGGATTTCAGGGAACTCGCAGCCGCCGGGACGTCGCTCGGTCGCCACCACTTCGTCGGAAATGGCGTTCTTGAACACCCGCGCGGTGTTGCGCAGGGTGCGGAAGATCAGGTTGGTGTCCCGCTCGCTCCCTTTGACCATCGCTTCCTTGATGTTGGGATGAATCGGCGCCTCGCGGGTCAGACAGAAGCGGGTGCCCATGTTGACACCCTGAGCGCCGAGGGCCAGCGCCGCCGCCATGCCGCGACCGTCACCGATGCCACCGGACGCGATCACGGGAATGTCCAGCGCCTTCACGGCCGCCGGAATCAGGATCAGGTTGGGGATATCGTCTTCACCGGGGTGACCGGCACACTCGAAACCGTCGATGGAGATGGCGTCGACACCGTTACGCTGGGCGGAGAGGGCGTGACGCACCGCCGTGCACTTGTGGATGATCTTGATATCCGCAGCTTTCATCTTGTCGATGAATTCCCTGGGATTGTTGCCGGCGGTTTCGACAATCTTGATACCACTGTCAATGATGGCTTCCACATACTCCGCATAGGGTGGCGGGTTGATGGACGGCAGAATGGTGAGGTTGACGCCGAAAGGTTTGTCGGTCATCTCGCGGCAGCGGGCGATTTCCTTGCGCAGGTCGTCCGGCGTCGGCTGGGTCAGGGCGGTGAGGATGCCGAACCCACCGGCGTTGGACACCGCGGAGGCCATTTCGGCAAGGCCGACCCACATCATCCCACCCTGGATGATCGGGTACTGGACGCCCAGCATTTCGGTGATGGCTGTCTTCATGAACGTTGACCTGATGATGGAGTTGAAGTGGCGTGACGGCAACCGGGTCCGGCGGCAATGCCCTGCCAGTGCCCGACAGGGTCTTTCGAACGGTCACAATTACCTTAATCGATCAATTAAATAAACGCTTCGACCAGCAAGGGGACGGATTCTTAACCTTTTCTGAACATATTTCAACCAGCGGGGGTTGTCCTCGCCTCGGACAATGGGAGGGAGAAGCGCGAACGGACGAGGATCAGGTGTCGCTGGCTGAGGTGTCGGAACGCGTCGGCACTGCGGCGAGGGCTTCCTGCAGAGTGGGAAAAAACCGGGTGACGCCGGCGACGGGCTCCAGCCCCGCCCGGGCCAGCGTCCGCAGCGGCTGGAACTGCAGGTCGGCCAGGTAGAGCTCGGTACCCTGCTCCCGGCAATGGCGAATGAACGTCTCCAGAGCCGCCACGCCACCGCTGTCGAGCACGGGCACGCCGTCGAGATAGAGCACCACGCCCCGCTGCCCGACCACCGCCGCAGAAAGATCGGCGAAGACCCGGTCGGCGGCGGCAAAGAACAGTGGACCGCTGATCTTGTAGACCCGCCAGCCTTCCGGCATGCCGCCGGGCACCAGCCGGCGATGGCCGGAGATATCGCTCACCCGCGTCATCTCGGCGATGTCTCTCATGAACAGCAGTGCCGCGAGCACAATGCCCGCAGTGATGGCCACCACCATGTCGATCAATACGGTGAGCGAAAAGCAGGTAAGGAACACCAGCACATCACCGGGAGGCGCCGTGCGCACCAGCCGCACCGCCTTGGGCGCCTCGCTCATGTTCCACGCCACCATCAGCAACAACGCCGCCATCGCCGCCATGGGCAGCCAGGCCAGCAGCGGCGCCAGCAACAACAGACCCAGCAGCACCACCAGCGCCTGAATGATGGCCGCCACCGGCGTGCGCGCACCGGCCTTGAAATTGACGGCGGAACGGGAGATCGCCGCCGTGGCGGTGATACCACCGAAGAAGGGCGTGACGATGTTGGTCAGGCCCTGTCCGAGCAGCTCGCTGTTGGCGCTGTGACGCTTGCCGGACATGCCGTCGAGCACGACGGCGCACAGCAGCGACTCGATCGCACCCAGCATGGCAATGGCAAAGGCCGCCGGCAGCAGGTCCCGCAACAGCTGCCAGCTCCATTCGAACTCGGCACCGCCCGGGCCGGACTGCTGCCAGGGCCAGACAAAATACGGCAGCAGGGGCGGTATCCCCCGGCCCGCCTCCCCACTCGGCAGGGTGTAACTGAAGCGCGAGGCGATGGTGTCCACCTCCATGCCGGCGTTGGCCAGCAGCAGCGAAACCACTACCCCCACCACCACGGCGGGCAGGTGCGGCGGGATCGGCGTGCGCAGTTTCGGCCACGCCAGCATCACCACCAGGGTCGCGAGGGTGACCGCCACCGTCGGCCAGTGCCAGGCCGGCGCCACCTGCCACAGCGCAGTGACCTTGTCGACGAAGTGCGCCGGCATGGTCTCGATGGGCAGACCGAAAATGTCGCGGAGCTGCAGCACGACGATCACCACGGCGATGCCCGCCGTGAAGCCCAGCACCACCGCGTGGGGAATGTATTCGATCCAGCGGCCGAGACGCAGCAGCGCCATGATCACCAGAATCATCCCCGCCATGACACTGGCCACCAACAATCCGGCTAGGCCGTATTGCTGGGTAACCGGATAGAGGATCACGACGAAGGCCGCGGTGGGGCCGGTAATGCTGAAGCGCGAGCCTCCGAGCAGGGCCGCCAGCACACCGGCGATGAGCGCCGTGTACAGGCCGTGCTGGGGCGGCACACCGGTGGCGATGGCCAGCGCCATCGACAGGGGGATGGCGACAATACCGACCGTCAGACCAGCCAGCAGGTCGCCGACGAATTTGTGGCGGTCGTAGCCTTCCTGCAGACAGCTTTCGCGCAGGGCGTGACCGACTCGCAGGGAAAACAGGTGATCGCGATAGGACACGCGGAACCCCCGGGCTGGCGTGACTGGTTGCCGCGGACGGCAAAGGTTTGCAAGGCTTGATGGTAAACTGAATTATCATCCAATGTTAATTCAGTTGAAACTCCACAGCGGAGACCGGTGTCATGGAGCAGCGCAACGCCCGCCTCACGGTGCTCATCGATCCACGCAAGAAACGCGCCTTCGAGGCCCTGTGCGAGCGGGAGGACATTACGCCATCACAGAAAATACGCCAGTTCATCCGCGATTGCCTGGAAGCGGACCTGGGGCCGGATTGGCAGGATAGGGTCTTCGGGAAGGAGGAGGACGGCGATCACTGACCGCCGTCGGGTGGTTCGGGGTTCGCCCGGCCGTACTGCGGCCGGACGAAGAGCGGTGGCTGGATCAGCGTGCCGAATCGCCCTGATGCTTGCGGTCGCGCTTGGCCTCACGCTCCTCCGGCGACATCGCCTCGTAGCGCCGCTTCTTTTCCCGCATGGCTTCGCGCTCTTCCGGGGTCATCTGCTCGTGACGCTCGCGCATCTTCTGGCGATGGGCTTCGCGCTCCTCCGGCGTCATCTGCTCGTGGCGTTCCCGCATGTCCTGCCGGTGAGCCTCGCGCTCCTCCGGCGTCATGCCCTCGCGGCGCTCACGCATCCGCTCCTGAATGGCCTCCCTTTCCTCAGCCGTATAGCCACCGGGTGTTGCCGAACCCGGCTCCTGGGCGTGCGCCAGGCCTGCAAAGGCCAGCAAAGTTGCACCACATAGGGTCAGTACTGTTTTTCGTGCCGTCATGTTCTCGAATCCTCTGTCGAAATAGGGTCCCGTCGGTCAAGGGCCAAACAAACAATCGTGACAGGCCCGCAGTCTGCGGCGCAGGCTCCAGTCTTCTCGGCAACAACTCGACAGGCCCGACTGAAAAACGCCCCCGTCGCCGGGCGGTTGACCCGACTGGCAAACTCCGGAGGCTCGTACTATAGATAAGCATTGGGCGCTCGCCCTGTCGTAACCCTGCCACCC
>JBJHAZ010000194.1:0-4984 GCA_050485225.1 Gammaproteobacteria bacterium | reverse complement strand
TGGCGCGGTGCATGTCGCGCACGTCGTCATTGAGTTCTTCAACGGGCTCGTGGTAACCCTCGTTAGCCATGAAAATTCCTCCGGTTTCAGTCTATGGCGTTTCCGAGACTAGAGAATACGCTCTGCAAATGCAATCGCGGACAATACCTGGACAATCCGGGGTGCCGCTTTCTGTCGAGCCCTGACCTGTCCCTGCTGGGTGGAGCCCCGTCATGACCGGTGATCGCAATTTTGATGAACTGGCCGAGCACTTCGAGCGGCGTATCTACGGCGGTTTGAAGGGACGCGTGCGCCTCGAGGTGTTGCGGCGCGACCTCGAGCTGGGGCTGGCGCAACTGGGCGAGGGGGAGATGCTGCAGGTACTGGATGCCGGCGCCGGCCTTGCCCAGCTGGCGCTGGAGTTGGCCGCCGCCGGGCACCGGGTTACGGTCAATGACCTGTCTGCCCGCATGCTGACCGAGGCCAGGAAACGCGCAGCAGTACTGGGGCTCCAGTCCGAGATCGAGTGGTGCCATGGGCCGTTGCAGGCGCTGGGCCAGTCGGCAGGACAGGCCCATGCCGATGGTGCGGGGCGCAGCTGGGATCTGGTGTTGTGTCATGCAGTGCTGGAATGGCTGGCGGATCCTCGCGGTGCCGTGGAGCCGCTCGGGCGTCTGGTGCGACCGGGTGGACTGTTGTCACTGGCGTTCTACAACCGGGACGCGCAGGTGTTCCGCAATCTGGTGCGCGGCAACTTCAAGCGGGTACGCAGCGGAGTGGTGCGAGGCGAGCAGGGTGGCCTGACGCCGCTGCATCCGCTCTGTCCGCAGGCCGTGGCGGAGTGGCTGGAGCAGGCGGGTTTCGAGGTGGTGATGCGCACCGGGATTCGCGTGTTTCGCGACTACGTCAGCCAGCCGACGGGTGGCAATCTCGACGAGGACGAGGTGGTGGCCATGGAGCTGTCGTGCTCGGGGCAGGAGCCGTTCTGGCGGCTCGGTCGCTATGTGCACTACCTGTGTCGTCGGGTTCCGGAAACGGGCGAATAACGCTGGTCCCGGGGTTCGCCGCTATACCCGTCGGTCGATCAGCAGGTCCTTGGCGGCGTTGACCTTGGCGGCCAGGTAGTCGTTGCCGCCCCGGTCGGGGTGCAGGCGTTGGATCAATGCCCGGTGGGCCTTGACGATCTCCTCCCGCGAGGCGCCGGGTTTCAGGCCGAGTACCTGCCACGCTTCCTGTTCCGACATGTCGCCACGGGTGATCGGCGCGCTGTCCCGTTGCGGTTCTTCCTCGCCGGTGCCGGCAAAGCGGCGCAGCAGGTAGGCCCTCAGGATCATGCGTGACTCCTTCTCGCGGGTGCCGAGCCAGTCCATCAGCTCGTCCAGTTCCTGACGCGAGAGAGACGACAGTGCCTGTCCCTTGAACGGCCCGTCGAGCACCTCGCCGTCCATGTGGCCCTTGTCGATGTCGATCATCATGCGCAGGGACGCGGTTTCCATCCGCGATACGCCGCTGCCGCCCTTGAGCTTGCGGTACATGCGCCACAGGGGCCAGCCGCGGGTGAAGGCGGTGATCAGGAACTTGATGGCGAACAGGATGCCGGCCAGTGCCAGACCCAGCCAGTGCAGCCGGCCCATGAGCGTGAGCACCAGCACGATGGCCAGTACGACGATCAGGGGCAGCTTTTTCTTCCAGGCCTGCTGCTGGGAGGGCGTCATGCGCGAAAAGCGCTGCTTGCCGATCCAGACAGCGACGGCGAGCAGGATGACGAGCAGCAGTTGGGCCATGGGTCGGTTCCGGTCAGCGAGGGAGGGGCATAGGGTAAGCCCCTCCGTGGCGTAGTCAAGCCGCTGATGGTGCACCCAACACGATCACGGCAATAGAGAGATAGATGAACACGCCGGTAATATCTGCCACCGAGGTGATCAGCGGTGCACTGGCCGACGCAGGGTCGAATTTCAGGCGTTGCAGGACGAAAGGCAGGCTCATGCCCAGTACGCTGCCAACCACCACCACCAACACCATGGATAGGGCGACCACGAGAGCGATATCCGGACCGCCCCTGAACACTCCGATACCCGATACCGCCAAAGCCATGGTAGCCCCCAGTAGTGCCGCCACCGTAAACTCGCGGCCGAGCATTTTCAGCCAGTCCTTCATCTCCACATCGCCGGTGGCGAGTGCGCGCACCATCAGGGTTGCCGCCTGGGAGCCGGCATTACCACTGCTGCCCATCAGCAAGGGGAGGAAGAAGACCAGTGCCACATAGGTGGCGATCGTATCCTCAAAGTTGGCGATGGTTGCCCCGGAAAGAATGTTCGCGAAGACCAG
Organism: Gammaproteobacteria bacterium; assembly: GCA_050485225.1. GTDB lineage: Bacteria > Pseudomonadota > Gammaproteobacteria > Pseudomonadales > Porticoccaceae > JBJHAZ01. The sequence continues at coordinate 2,677 of JBJHAZ010000194.1, read as the reverse complement.
CAGGACCAGCCAGAACACCCGTTTGCGATACAACTGGAAGACGCTGGCGCTTTTCACCGACACGTCGAGCAATGCCGCAAGACCACCCGCCTTGTGGAAATCTTCGGTGTTGGCTTCCTCGGAGACGTCCATCGCATCGTCGACGGTGACGATACCGATCATGCGGTCGTTGCCGTCCACTACCGGAATCGCGAACAGGTCGTGGCGGGCGATGAGCTTGGCGGCTTCTTCCTGCGGCCACTCGGCTTGCGCGGAGACCATTTCGCGGCGCATCAGGTCTCCCACCCGCGCGTAGTCGGGCGAGAGCACCAGCTGGCTCAGCGAGATGTGGCCCATCAACTGGCGCTGGTCGTTGAGTACATAGATGTCGTAGATGGTTTCCTTGTCGGGCGCGGCGATACGCAGCTCGCGCAGGGCTTCGCCCACGGTCATCTCCGCGCGCACGGTGGCGTAGTCGGAGGTGGTAATGGAACCCACCGTGCCTTCCGGGTAGGAGGCCAGCTTGAGGATGTCGTCCCGCTCCACCTTGGCGAGTGCCGGCAGCAGCTTGATGCGCGCCTCCTCGTCCATGCGCTTGTAGATGTCCGCCCGATCATCCGCCGGCATGTTCTCGAACAGCGCGATCATGATGGCGCGCGGCAGCTTGGCCACCAGCGCATCCTGCAGCTCCGGATCGAGGTGTGCGAACAGCTCCGACTGGTCCATCACCGGCAGCAGGAACAGAATGTTGGTAACCTGGTCTTCCTCCAGACTCGTCAGCGCTTCGGCCAGGTCGGCCATGGAAACGCGCTGCAGCAGCAGTCGGGCCGCGGTGCGGTCCATGCTGCGCAGCAGGGTGCGGAGGCTGTAAAGCAGGTCATCGCGATTCATGGGAACTGTTCCTGATTCCGGGGTTGGGGGCTATGGATCGACAGACGGCCGCCGCTGGCCGACACGGGGCCAGCGGCTTGCTCCGCAATCTCGCGAATGAACATGTATGCACTGTCAAACCTCCCGGTGTGGGCGGCTTCATTGTGGCAACGGAAAATGACACCGGGCCTGCAACGCGCCCGCGCCGATGCTTCCGTTCGACCGGTCAAGAGGAGTCGCAGGCCAAGGCAAGGAATGCCCCCGCCGAACGAATCCGGTCAAGAGAGTGGGCAGTGTGCTGGAGATGGGGGCTCGATTGAGCTGGTAGGAACCGCCGCCACCTCGCGCTTTTGGCGAGATGGCAGCAAGAGGATCTTGCGGATTATCTCGTCAAAAGCAGTCTGTCGGTCATCAACCGACTGCAACTGCCATCACTCGAACAAGTCTCCACAATGGGACCTCCGCTATTGAAACGCCTGCAATTCTAGAGTGTTGGCGTGATGAGGTAAAGCGGTATTTGCCGGGTGCAGGCCAATCCGACGAGGGGTCAGCCTGCTGCCCGCAGCGATCAGAGGTGGCGCATCAATAGCGCGTAGCCGCCGTCATCGGCCAGCTTCAGATCGGCGGGCACGGGGATTTTCACCACGTGGCCGGAGCCGGGCGCAGCGTCCATGGCGGCGCCGTCGCGGGCCTCGATGGCGGCCAGGTCGAAACTCAGGTTGCCCTGCGGGGTGATGAGCTCCACGTGGTTGCCGCGCTCGAAGCGATTCTTGACCTCCACCGTGAGCCAGCCGGCCTCGTTGTCGGCGGCAATCACTTCGCCCACGAACTGCTGGTTGGCATTGGCAGAGTGACCCTGGCGGTAGTTCTGGTATTCCGATGGCACGTGCCGGCGGTAGAAGCCCTCGGTGTAGCCGCGATTGGCGAGGTGATCCAGCTCGCTCATCAGGTTCATGTCGAAGGGCTTGCCCTCGGCTGCCGCGTCGATGGCGCGGCGGTACACCTGAGCGGTGCGGGCGACATAGTAGTGGGATTTGGTGCGGCCCTCGATCTTGAGGGAGTGCACACCGATGTCCATCAGGCGCGGCACATGCTGTACCGCGCGCAGATCCTTGGAGTTCATGATGTAGGTGCCGTGCTCGTCCTCGTAGGCGGGCATGTACTCGCCGGGTCGGTTCTCTTCCTGCAGCAGCACCACCGGGATCTCATCGGCGCCCGGGTGAGCGGCCTCGGCCTCCGGCTGCCAGTTCTCCACCGGATTGACCGGCACGATGTCGCCGGTTTCCGTCTCCTTGGCCTCGTGCACCTGGTATTTCCAGCGGCAGGAGTTGGTGCAGGCGCCCTGATTGGGGTCGCGGTGGGTCATGTAGCCGGACAGCAGGCAGCGCCCGGAATAGGCGATGCACAGTGCGCCGTGCACGAAGGTTTCCAGCTCCATCTCTGGCACCTGCTCGCGGATTTCGGCGATCTCGTCGATGGACAGTTCGCGGGACAGGATCACTCGGGTGAGCCCCATGCGGTGCCAGAACTTCACCGAGGCGTAGTTGATGGCGTTGGCCTGCACGGACAGGTGGATGGGTACCTCCGGCCACTTGTCGCGAATCAGCATGATCAGCCCGGGGTCGGACATGATCAGCGCGTCCGGCTTCATGTCGATCACCGGCTCCATGTCGCGCAGGTAGGAGCGCACCTTGTCGTTATGGGGGCTGACGTTGCTCGCCAGATAGAACTGTTTGCCCTGCGCGTGCGCTTCCTCGATGGCGCTGGCAATGTTCTCGATGCGGTTGAACTCGTTGTTGCGCACCCGGAGGCTGTAGCGGGGCTGACC
>JBJHAZ010000193.1:0-4989 GCA_050485225.1 Gammaproteobacteria bacterium | reverse complement strand
CGGGCCTCGACAAGAATGGCGATTGCCTCAATGGCCTGGGTGCGCTCGGTTTCGGCTTTGTGGAACTGGGCACGGTGACCCCCAGGCCGCAGCCCGGCAATCCCCTGCCACGCCTGTTCCGGCTGCCCCAGCACGAGGCTATCATCAACCGCATGGGGTTCAACAACCTCGGCGTGGATCACCTGGTGGAACAGGTACGCCGGCGCCGCTACGGCGGCGTGGTGGGCATCAACATCGGCAAGAATTTCGACACGCCCATCGAGAAGGCGGTGGACGATTACCTGATCGGCCTGCGCAAGGTGTATGGGCTGGCCGACTACATCACCGTCAACATTTCTTCACCCAACACCCAGGGGCTGCGCGACCTGCAATCGGAAGCGCACCTCCGGGCAATGCTGGACCGCCTGGCGGAGGAGCGGGACACCCTGCGTGCGGCCAGTGGGCGCTATACGCCCATCGCCGTCAAGATTGCCCCGGATCTGGAGGACGAGGCCATTGCAGGCATCGCCGAAACCCTGGTGGCCTCAGGCATGGATGCGGTGATTGCCACCAATACCACACTGGCTCGCAAAGGGCTGAGCGGCCCGCACAGTGACGAAACCGGCGGACTGAGTGGTCGGCCGCTGTTCGAATCGTCGACGCGGGTGGTGGAGGTGCTGGCCGGCGCGCTGGGGGGCCGTCTGCCGATCATCGGCGTGGGCGGGATCTTCTCGGGTGCGGATGCAGTGGCCAAGATCGAGGCGGGAGCGAGTCTGGTGCAAATCTATACCGGGCTGATCTACCGCGGTCCGGCGTTGGTGGGGGAAGCGGCGGCGGCTCTCGCCGCCTGCAACCGCTTCCAGAGCTTCGTTGCAAGCTCTACAGTGGACTCTGGTGTCCAGAGTTAGTGGATCGTTACAAGTTTGCGACTTTTTGTTGGCCCATGAATTGAGAGAAACCGGCCCACTGATCCGTGTGGCCCTCCTCCCAACCGCGCAACCACTCAGCATGAATCCCTGTGTCTGCCTGATGCGGGCAGCTGCTGCGGGATCGTCCGCTGAAGCCAGCCTGGTAGCCCTTGATGAAAGCGCGATGCGAGAGGTCTCTTTTCTGTCGTTTCATAGGCAGGTAACTCCTGTCTTGATGGAAGGTTTCCCTTTTACGTGCATCGGCTCGTATAAAGACCCGGCACACACTTGCATGCGATGCGCTACTGTTCACTCCGTCAGGAGTACTGCACGTCGGGAGCGTGCGCTGCAGCCGGATCCCGGATTTTCCCTTGGCGTGATCCCTCGGTGGAGATGCGTTATTGTCTGGGCTGCCCGATCAAGTTCAGCAAAATGACGGTTCGATGTCGAAGATTTTATATTTATATGAACAGGGTGCTTTAGCGCACATTGTGATTGGCAACTCCTTGGATATGGTCTACGCGTGACACAAATCAATCGCTGTTTTCTCACCTGCCCCAAGGGGCTCGAAGGGCTGCTCCTTGAGGAGCTCAAGTCGCTCGGCGCCGATGCCTGCCGTGAGACCGTCGCCGGGGTCGCCTTCGAGGCATCCATCGAGGTGATGTACCGGGTCGCCCTCTGGTCGCGGCTGGGCAATCGCCTGCTGCTGATCCTGGCGCGTGGGCCCGTCGAGACCGCGGACGAGCTCTACGACACCGTCCGCACGGTGGCCTGGCATGAACAGTTCTCCTGTGACGCCACCATGGCGGTGGATTTTTCAGGCTCCTCCCGGTCGCTGGTGCACACCGGTTTCGCGGCCCAGAAAGTCAAGGATGCGGTGGTCGACCACTTCCGTGACCAGGGCCTGCCACGCCCCTCGGTGGAGCGTACCGAGCCGGACATGCGCATCAACGCCCGTCTGGCCAAGGGCCAGCTGACCCTGGCCCTCGACCTGTCCGGCGAAAGTCTGCACCGCCGGCACTACCGCGACCAGACGGTGCCGGCGCCGCTCAAGGAGAACCTGGCCGCAGCGCTGCTGCTGCGCGCCGGGTGGCTTACGGGCAGCGGCGAGGCCGCCTTCGAGGCGTTGCTTGATCCCATGTGCGGCAGCGGGACGCTGCTGATCGAGGCGGCCCTGATGGCGGCCGACATTGCGCCGGCCCTGCAGCGAACACGCTTCGGTTTCCACGCCTGGTTGGGTCACGACGATGCCTGCTGGCAGGCCGTGCGGGCAGACGCCGAACTGCGCCGCCGCGCCGGCCTGGAGCGCGCGCTGCCGCGATTTTTCGGCCATGACCGGCATCCGGCGGCGGTGGCCGCCACCGAGCGCCACGCCGCCAATGCCGGCGTCGACGCCTTGATCTCGGTCACACAGCGCACCGCCGACCAGCTCAGCTGCCCGCTGCCCGGGGTGCGTGGACTGTTGATCACCAACCCGCCCTACGGCGAGCGACTGGGCGAGATCGACGAGCTGCGTCCCCTGTACCGGGATCTGGCCCAGGCCGCGAAGCAGGCGCTCACGGGTTGGCGGCTGGCGGTGTTTACCGGCAATCCCGACCTGGCACCGGAACTGCGGTTGCGGGTCGACAAGCGTTACAAGCTGTTCAACGGCCTGATTCCCAGTCAGTTGCTGCTGTTCGAACTGCGTGAAGAGCCTTCCGGCGAGGCGGCGGCCGAGCGCCGAGCGCCTGCACCACTGGGTGAGGGCGCGGTCATGCTGCTGAATCGGCTGCGCAAGAACCAGCGCCGGCTCGAGCGTTGGCTGCGTTCCGCCGATACCGACTGTTACCGGCTCTACGATGCCGACCTGCCGGAGTATGCCGTGGCCATCGATCGCTACGGCGAGGCGGTACACGTGCAGGAGTACCAGGCGCCCGCCAGCGTCTCCGATCATGTGGCCCGCCAGCGTTTGACCGATGTGCGGCGCGCGCTGCGCGAGCTGTGGCCGGAGTGTGCCGACAAGCTGTTTTTCAAGCAACGGCGCCGCCAGAAGGGCAGTGATCAGTACCAGCCGCTCCACGACCGGCGCAACGGGCGTACGGCCGTCTGGCAGGTACACGAGGGCGAAGCCCGCTTCGAGGTCAACCTGGGCGACTACCTGGACACCGGGCTGTTTCTCGACCATCGTCCCCTGCGCCGCCGGGTATATCAGCGCGCCGCGGACAAGCGGGTTCTCAACCTGTTCTGCTACACCGCCAGTATCACGGTACAGGCGGCGCTGGGCGGAGCCCGGTCGTCCCTGAGCGTCGACATGTCCAACACCTACCTGGACTGGGCCAAGCGCAACCTGGACATCAACGGTCTGCAGATCACCCAGCATCGCCTGCTGCGTGCCGATTGCCTGCGCTGGCTGGAAACGGCCGAGAGCGAGTTCGGTGGCGGGTTCGACCTGATCGTGTGCGATCCGCCCACCTTTTCCAACTCAAAGGCGATGGAAGGGGTGCTCGATATCCAACGCGACCACGCCAGCTTGATCGATCGCTGCATGGCACTGCTGGCACCCGGAGGGGAGCTGTACTTTTCCAACAACTTTCGACGGTTTCGCATGGATGCCGACGTGCTCGAGCGCTATCGGGTGGAGGATATCTCTGCGGCCACCATCGACGAGGATTTCGCCCGCAACCCTCGTATCCACAATTGCTGGCTGCTGCAGCACCGCGAGGAGGACTGAGCCGTGACCGAGAAGACCCTGACCCTGTTCGGCGGCACCGGTTGCCACCTCTGTGACCAGGCACTCGCGCTGGTGATGCCGGTGCTGGAAGCGGAAGGGTGGCAGCTGCAGGAAATCAACATTCGCGGCGATGCGGAGCTGGAGGCGCGCTACGGCGTTCGCATTCCGGTGATCAGGACGCCGGACGGGCGGGAAAAGGGCTGGCCCTTCAGCGCCGGGCAGGTGCGTCGTCTGGTGCGCGGCGAATAGATCCCGCCTCGCCGCTCAGCGGGTCACCTCGGCGAGAATGCGGCGCATGCCGACTTCGCGGATGATCGGCTCCAGCTCCTGGTAGTACACCAGCATGCTGCCACTGAAGCTGATGGCGTTGACGGCGATCTTCATGCCGTCGCGCTCCCAGAAGGTGGTGGTGCGCGGGATGGCCATCAGCCAGCGGCGGGTGGCCAGCAGGTTGTAGGGCGGCAGGGTGTCATTCTCCGGGCTCAGGCCGAGATGCCCGAGCAGTTCGCCGTAGGCGTCGAACAGGCGGCTTCCAGCGGTGTGCGGATCCTCGAATCCGACCCCGTCGAGGGTGTGGTAGGCGTGGCGAAAGCCCAGCCCCTCTGCCTCGCGAATCCCGTTTCCCGATCGCTCAAGGTCCAGCCAGGGCTCGATATATGCCGACTGTCCCGGTATCAGTTGCAGGTGCTTGTGGCGCTGGCTGGCGCCGGCACCGCTGCCGCCGTTGAAGAGCACCAGTCCGTCCACGCCGCTCATGGCCTGCGCCAGCGCCATGAAATCCCGCTCGGTCAGCAGTGACGTCTGCTCCTCGAAATCCCGCGTGATGATCAGCAGGTGGCCCGGTGTCACCGGAAACTTGTTGAGGATCGCTACATGGTCGGCGCCCAGGTCGGCCACGTGGAGGTCCTCCTCGTAGGGCAGAAACGGGTTGTGGTCCTCGGCGCGCCCGCGATTGATGGGCTTGCGGATCGAGCGCCCCTCGGGCGTGACCGTCAGCAGCTGCAGGGTTACGCCGTCCTCTTCAACGGGGGCCGCGGTGGTGGCAATGGGGGCAACCGCGCCGAGCTGTCGGGCGCGGGCAACGGCCATTTCGATGGCGTTGGGCAGGGTCTCTTGAGTCACGTGGCCAATTGAATTCCGGGGTGGTGGCTGCCTATGGTGTGCCGGTTTGCGCGCCCTGGCAACCGCTCGGGCGGGAGCACCGGATTAGCCGGGAGACGGCAGGCGGAAAAAGCGGGCGGCATTGTCGCGGGTCGCCCGGGCGACCTCCTCGATGGGCTGCTGGCGACAGCGGGCCACGGTGTCCAGCACCCAGGGCAGGTAGGCCGGCTCGTTGCGCCGGCTGGCGGGCCGCGGCTCGATGGTGCGCGGCAGCAGGAAGGGGGCGTCGGT
>JBJHAZ010000192.1:0-5001 GCA_050485225.1 Gammaproteobacteria bacterium | reverse complement strand
CGGGAACAGGCGGCCCTGATCCTGCAGGCGGCGGAGCGCGGCTCGGACCTGACACGGCGCCTGCTGACCTTCGCGCGCCAACAAACCCTGTCACCAAAGGTGGTCGATCTCAAACAACTGGTATCGGACCTGGCGCCCCTGTTGCGCCGTACTCTGGGCAGCAACATCGACATGCTGTTCGGTCACGATGCCGGATTGCCCGCCGCGCTGGTCGACCCGGCACAGCTCGAACAGGCCCTGCTGAACCTGTGCGTCAACGCCCGCGACGCCATGCCCCAGGGGGGCAGCCTGACCATCACCACCGTGCAGACCACCATCGGCGAGAAGGATACCGGTGACAACGCCCCGCCGCCCGGGCGCTACCTGGTGCTGTCGGTCACCGATACCGGCGAAGGTATCGAGCCGTCCCATCTCGGGCACATCTTCGAGCCCTTCTATACCACCAAGGCCGAAGGCAAGGGCACCGGCCTAGGCCTGGCCATGGTCTACGGCTTCATCCGCCAGTCCGGCGGACACATCACCGTGACCTCGCGTCGCGGCCAGACGACCTTCCGGCTTTACCTCCCGGCCGCGGACAGCGCCGCGGAACCGGAAGCACCGACAGAGCCGACCGCCATCACCGGCGGCGGCGAGTCGGTACTGCTGGTGGACGACGACGACCTGGTGCGGGAATTTGCCACTGCCAAGCTGCAATCACTGGGCTACCGGGTGACCCCGGCCAGCAGCGGTGAAGACGCCCTGCAGATGCTCGAACGGGGCGACCGGGTGGACCTGTTGTTTACCGACATGCTAATGCCCGGCATGAGCGGCCGGGAATTGGCCCGGCGGGCACGGCAGTTGCGCCCGGGTTTGCGGGTGCTGTTCACAACGGGGTTTTCGGGACACGATGACACGGAAGTGAAGCCGGGGCTGGAGGACACCGAGATACTGCAGAAGCCCTACAGTGGCGCCGAACTCGACCGGCTGGTTCGCCGGGCGCTGTCAGCCCCCTGACCCGGCGCCGTCCGCAAGATACTCGACCCGGTTGCGGCCCGCCTGCTTGGCCCGATACATGGCCTCGTCGGCGCGGTTCACCAATGACTTGCGCGTATCCCCGGGCCGACATTCCGCCACGCCGACGCTGATGGTCACCGGATCCAGCCCCTCGAGGCTGCCGGACGCCACCTCGGCACGCAACCGCTCGGCGAGCTGGAGACCGGCCTCGGCATCGGTCTGGGTGGCCAGCACTATGAACTCTTCCCCACCCCATCGCCCCAGCCGGTCCGCCCCCCGCAGACAGGCACCGACACGTTTCACCAGGAACTTGAGCACGCGATCGCCCGCATCGTGGCCGTAGGTATCGTTGAACTGCTTGAAGTGATCCACATCGAACAGCAGAACCACCAGGGGACGCTCGTACCGCGCAGCCGCCGCCACTTCGTGATCCAGCTCCTCTTCCATGTGGTAGCGGTTCCAGGCGCCGGTCAGTGAATCGGTGCGCGCCAGTGCCGCCAGTTCGGCATTGGCCTCGGTGAGGCGATCGTTGAGTTCGCCAATCTGGTGTACGGACACGGCAATGGCGAGATTTTCTACCAGCCCGGTGGCGGCCTCACGCTCAATGTCCAGCCACGGCTGACTGCGACCGGTAACCGTTTCCACCCAGGAAGCGAAGGAGTGCCTCGGGTTCAGCGTGTACTTGCCCGCGCGCTTGACCAGCTGCTTTTCGGGTTCGCCGGCCCAGCGCACTGAATGTCGGTTCTCGAGTCGGAACAGCAGCAGCCACGCCGGTGGTGATACGGTGGCGATGGGCAGCGCCATCAGGCCCACGCAGCCTTCGAGATCGCCGACATCACCCAGCGAGGATTCGGCAATGGCGTCACTGACCCAGGGGTCGTAGTCGTGGTGCCGCGCCGTCAGGCGTCGCACCAACCGGCGCAGAACCTCCGGCGTGGGCGTCACCCCGAAGTGGATCATGTCGCCATCGTAGACAAAGGCCAGGCCGCAGGCGTTGAACAGACCCAGCCACTGCTCCGCGTGGTCGCTCACCAGTTCCATGGGCTCCACCGACTCACTGGGCCGCAATGCCAGTCCCAGCCGGCTTTCGGAAACGCGCTGGAAATAGCGACCGAAATCGCGCGCCTCGAGCAGGAACAGGCGCTGAGTCGCCATGCGCACCAGTGTCAGTGCGGCATCGCGCAGCGCCGGCGAAAGCCGCAGCGGCGCGAGCGCGTGACAGGTCATCAATCCCCACAACTGCTCGCTGCCGTGAATGGCCAGCGACAGCGATCCTCCGACGCCCATGTTGCGCAAATACTCCAGATGCACCGGCGACACGCCGCGCAGAGCGCCCCGAGAGAGATCCAGAGGCTCCAGCGCCGCAGGCTCGTCGCGGGCCAGGAGTGGCACGGCAGCCGCGGTGGCGTCGGGAATGGAGCGCACCGGATTGCAGTCGTACAGAGCACGCACCTGGGACGGTATATCACTGGCAGGAAAGCGGTGGCCGAGAAAACCTTCCACACCGACCACGCAGGATTCGGCAATGACCTCGCCGTTCCAATCGGCATCGAAGCGGTACACCATCACGCGATCGAACCCGGTCAGCTCGGCAACGCCCCTGACCAACGTGTCCAACAGGATTTCCCGGGTTTCGGCCCGGGCCAGGCTCTCCAGCCAGTGGTTGATGCGCGCCAGAATGCGCCGCTGGCGCAGGCGCGGAACCGGTTCGATCTCGAGCACCAGCCGGTCGCCGCTCAGCCAGCCCGTCACCTGGAGGACGCCGGGGCCGGTGGCGCTGCTGTCGAATGGGAGATCGCCGGTAGCCTCCGTGTCAGCGCGAATCTCGCGCACCACCATGCCATCGGGGGCGGCCTCGATGGCGGCAACCAGGTCGGTGGGGAAAAGGTCGGGAAGCCGATGCGCTGGGGGCTCTTGCAGCAGGACCTGCGGGTCGATCCCGAGAAAGTCGGCCGTATTGGCACTGACCTGCAGCACCCGAGTCATGGCGCGGTCGGTACAGACGAGGCAACCCGCCGGTTGGATCGTGCCGGGAATGTGCACCGGCTCGCTGGCACAGTGGGCCAGGGCCTCTTCCAGGTCGGGCGGCAACAGCGGTGTCACCAGCGGGCTCTCCTTCGGGAACCCCCTCAGGCACGGTCGTCCAAGGGGGAAGCATGGTCACGGGTAGCGGCGGCGTCCATGCTGCGGTGAAACAGGATAAAAACGCCCCGGGCTGCAGCAGCGGCCCGCTCGAAACGGCATGAGGGCGAATTGTCAAGCTGCTCCAACAGTGCGCGGAATGTAAACCAGTGTCGCTGCCGGTACAAGCGGAAATAACCGGTGCCCCTCTCGGGCTCGAGAGCAAGCCTTTCCGCAACCCGCGTGGCCAGGATGCGCCCGCCCTGGGTGGCACCCTCGAGCACATACAGTGTGCCGGGCAGTGATTCGGGGGACAGAAAACGTGCCAGCTGGTCGGCGGCCGGCCACCGGACAGCACCTTCCAGAACAGTACCTTCCAGAACAGTACCTTCCAGAACAGCACCCTCCAGACCGCTCGACCCCACCCCCAGATCCATGAGATCTCGCTCCAGCAACGGCAGTCGGGGTTCGTAGTGATAGCCACTACTACCGGCCCATCCGGGCACTACCGTCAGCAGTCGCGGCTCCAGGGCAAGGTACACCCGGCGAAACGCGAGCAGTACCGCAATACAGTCGGCCCGGTCGAAGGCGCCTCGCGCAAGGCCCGCCAGCAAAGGGTGCTGCTCCAGCGAGCGATGGGCGTCGGCGGTGCTCGCGCGCAGTGCCGCCAGCAGCGAAAGTGCGCCGGCCTCCTTCATGATTCGCCGCGGTTGAGCCGCTTCTCACGCGTGTTCGAGCCATCGCTTTCCCGGCAGCGCGGCAGGTACATGCGTAGGGTTGTGCCCACACCGGGTTCACTCTGAATACTCACATGCCCGCCCGACTGCTTGACGAAACCGTACACCATGGACAGCCCCAGCCCGGAGCCCTTGCCGGTCGCCTTGGTGGTAAAAAAGGGCTCGAACACCCGCTCCAGCACCTCGGCCGATATGCCGGTGCCGGTATCGGAAACCGCGATCAGTACGTATTGGCCGGGCTCGAAATCGTGAGCCGCCGCGTAGCCATCACCCACAAAGGCATTGCTGGTCTCGATGGTCAACCGGCCACCCTCGGGCATGGCATCGCGAGCATTGATGGCCAGATTGAGAATGGCGTTCTGTAGCTCATTGGGGTCGACCCGGGCCAGCCACAGGCCCTGCGCGCATCGAACCTCCACCTGCACCGTTTCACCCAGGGTGCGCTGCAACAGCTCCTCGAACTCGGTAATCAACTCATTGACATCAATCGGCTTGGGCGCCAGCGGTTGCTTGCGCGCGAAAGCGAGCAACCGATGGGTGAGGATCGCGGCCCGCTCGCCGGCCTTGTGGATGATGCCCACCTGACCCCGCGCACTCGCGGGCAGCTGGTCGGCGTCCTGCAGCAGCATCTCGGCACCGCCGATGATCACCGTCAGCAGGTTGTTGAAGTCGTGCGCCAAACCACCGGTAAGCTGGCCGATGGCCTCCATCTTCTGGGCCTGTCGCAGTCGGTCGGCCTCCTGCTGCAGCCAGCGGGCGCGACTGCGGGCGTGGAACACCATCATCAACGACACCGCCGCAAACAGGGCCACGGCCAGAAAACCGATAAACCCGGAAAAGATCGTGCGCCGATACCAGTCGGCCAGCACTGCGCGCTTGCCCAGGCCCACCGACACCGCGGTACCACTGGTCGGCTCAAAGGTGAGAAAGATAAAACGGGGAATCCCGTCGAGCAGCACCTCACCGCTTACCTCGGCGCGCATGTCTTTCTTGGGACCGGTGACAAAGTGGGCGGAAGAAAAGTCCTGCCCAAACTGGCTCGGATTGAAGGGATAGCGAGCAATGGTCGTACCCTCGGCACTGAGCACCGACACAAGGCCTTCTTCACCGAGATCAAGCGTTTCATAGAGGCCCGTCAGACGATCCAGCG
>JBJHAZ010000191.1:0-5019 GCA_050485225.1 Gammaproteobacteria bacterium | reverse complement strand
CAAGCACGGCATCAAGACCGGCAAGGTCAGCATCGACGTGTCCGCCATGCTGGATCGCAAGAACGACATCATCCAGAAGCTGACCGGAGGCATTGCCGGACTGTTCAAGGCCAATGGTGTGACCTCGTTGCAGGGGTCCGGCAAGCTGCTCGCCGGCAAGGTGGTGGAGATCACCGATGCCAAGGGCAAGGTAAGCACCGTCTCTGCCGAGAACGTGGTGCTCGCCACGGGCTCGTCGCCCATCGATATTCCCGTGGCGCCGGTGGACAATGACCTGATCGTGAACTCCACCGGCGCGCTCGAGTTCGGTGCTGTGCCCAAACGCCTCGGTGTCATTGGCGCCGGTGTCATCGGGCTGGAGCTCGGTTCGGTCTGGAATGCCCTCGGCTCCGACGTGGTGCTGCTCGAGGCCATGGATACCTTCCTGGCCATGATGGACCAACAGGTGGCCAAGGAAGCGAAAAAGGTGCTGACCAAGCAGGGGTTGGACATCCGTCTGAGCTGCCGGGTGACCGGTACCCAGATCAAGGGCAAGAAAGTGGTCGTCACCTACGAGAACAAGGATGGCGAAAGCTCCGAGGAGACCTTCGACAAGCTGATCGTCTGCGTCGGCCGCCGTCCCTACACCGAGGGTCTGCTGGCCCCCGATTGTGGCGTCAATATCGACGAGCGCGGATCCATCTTCGTGAACGAGCACTGTGCCACCAACGCCCCCGGTGTCTGGGCGGTGGGTGACCTGGTGCGTGGCCCGATGCTGGCCCACAAGGGCTCGGAGGAGGGCGTCATGGTTGCCGAGCGCATCGCCGGGCAGAAGACCGCCATGAATTACGACATCATCCCCAGTGTGATCTATACCCACCCCGAGGTGGCGGCGGTCGGCAAGACCGAAGAAGAGCTCAAGCGCGAGAATGTACCCTACAAGGTCGGCACCTTCCCCTTCATGGCAAGTGGTCGTGCCCTTGCCGCCGACGACATGGACGGCATGGTGAAGATTCTGGCCCACGAAGAAACCGACCGTGTACTCGGCTGCCATATCATCGGGCCGAGTGCTGCTGACCTGGTTCAGCAGGTGGCGCTTGCCATGGAGTTCGGAACCAGTGCCGAGGATATCGGCATGACAATATATGCACACCCGACCCTGTCAGAGGCTGTGCGCGAGGCGGCCCTTGCGGTCAATGGGCACGCGATACATATCCCCAATCGCCCCAAGCGTTAAGCAGTAAAATTATATTTCATTCAATCAATTAGCGGAACTTGTTATGAACTTGCATGAGTTTCAGGCGAAGCAGCTGTTCGCTGAGTACGGATTGCCGGTGTCCAAGGGCATCGCGGCTGAATCCGTCAACGAGGCGGTCACCGCCATGAAGGAAATCGGCGGCGACCGTTGGGTCGTCAAGGCCCAGGTACACGCCGGTGGTCGCGGCAAGGCCGGTGGCGTCAAGCTCGTCACCAGCGCGGACGAGGTGGCCCAGTTTGCCGAAAAATGGCTCGGCAACCGTCTCGTGACCTACCAGACGGACGCCAACGGGCAGCCGGTCAACCACATTCTGGTGGAGACCTGCACCGACATCGCCCAGGAGCTGTACCTGGGTGCCGTGGTGGACCGCAGCTCGCGCCGTGTGGTGTTCATGGCCTCCACCGAGGGTGGTGTGGAAATCGAGAAGGTGGCCGAGGAAACCCCGGAGAAGATCCTCAAGGCGGTGATTGATCCGCTCGCCGGTCCGCAGCCGTACCAGGGCCGTGAGCTGGCCTTCAAGCTGGGCCTGAAAGGCGACCAGATCAAGCAGTTCGCCAATATCTTCGTCAAGCTGGGCACCATGTTCCTTGAGTGCGACTTTTCCCTCCTCGAGATCAACCCGCTGGTAATCACCACCGAGGGCAACCTGCACTGCCTCGACGCCAAGATCAACATCGACGGTAACGCCCTGTATCGCCAGCCGAAGATCAAGGCGCTGCACGATCCGTCCCAGGAGGATTCCCGTGAAGCCCATGCGGCCCAGTGGGATCTCAACTACGTGGCCCTCGAAGGCAACATCGGCTGCATGGTCAACGGTGCCGGCCTGGCGATGGGCACCATGGACATCGTCAAGCTCCACGGCGGCCAGCCGGCCAACTTCCTCGACGTGGGCGGCGGCGCCACCAAGGAGCGCGTTACCGAGGCCTTCAAGATCATCCTCTCCGACGACAACGTCAAGGCGGTGCTGGTCAACATCTTCGGCGGCATCGTGCGCTGTGACCTGATTGCCGAGGGCATCATGGGTGCGGTGGAAGAAGTGGGTGTCAACGTGCCGGTGGTGGTTCGCCTTGAAGGCAACAACGCCGATCTGGGCAGCAAGCTGCTCGCGGAGAGCGGCATGAACATCACTCCGGCCGGGAGTCTCACCGAAGCGGCGCAGGCCGTGGTTGCCGCAGTGGAGGGCAAGTAATGAGCATTCTGATCAACAAGGACACCAAGGTTATCTGTCAGGGTTTCACCGGCTCCCAGGGCACGTCCCACTCCGAGCAGGCCATTGCCTACGGCACCAAGATGGTCGGCGGTGTAACACCGGGCAAGGGTGGCACCACCCATCTGGGGCTGCCGGTGTTCAACACCGTGGCCGAGGCTGTCGAGGCCACCGGTGCCGAGGCTTCCGTGATCTACGTCCCCGCGGCGTTCTGCAAGGACTCCATTCTGGAAGCCGCCCACGGCGGCATCAAGCTGATCGTGTGCATCACCGAAGGTATCCCGACCCTCGACATGCTGGTGGCCAAGGTCAAGTGTGACGAGCTGGGCGTGCGCCTGATCGGTCCCAACTGCCCCGGTGTCATCACCCCCGGCGAGTGCAAGATCGGCATCATGCCCGGTCACATCCACAAGCCCGGCAAGGTGGGCATTGTGTCCCGCTCCGGTACCCTGACCTATGAGGCGGTCAAGCAGACCACCGACTACGGTTTCGGCCAGTCCACCTGCGTGGGCATCGGCGGCGACCCCATTCCGGGTTCCAACTTCATCGACATCCTGGCCATGTTCGAGAAGGACCCGGCCACCGAGGCTATCGTGATGATCGGCGAGATTGGCGGCAGCGCCGAGGAAGAAGCCGCCGCCTTCATCAAGGACAATGTGACCAAGCCGGTCGTGTCCTACATCGCCGGTGTGACGGCTCCTCCCGGCAAGCGCATGGGTCACGCCGGTGCCATCATTGCCGGTGGCAAGGGCACCGCAGACGAGAAGTTTGCCGCGCTGGAAGCGGCCGGTGTCAAGACCGTGCGCAGCCTGGCGGACATCGGTGCGGCGCTGAAGGAGGTCACCGGCTGGTGATCTGCCGGCGACTCGAGACCCGCTCACTCCGCACCAGCAGGCAGGAGTGGGCGTGCCAGGAGTCAAAGGTGAGCCAAGAGTGAAAGACAAGCCAAGAGTTAAAGAATAAGAGTTCAAGAAAAGGCGCCTTCGGGCGCCTTTTTTTGTGGGTAAACGCGAGTCGGCAATTGAAAACCGGCGCACGAATCCCCATCTAGGAGACTGACCAGAATTCCAAGGAGGTTCATCCGGATGTCCAGTGCCCACAACGTCGAAACCCTCGGTTTTCAGGCAGAAGCCAAGCAGCTGCTGCACCTGATGACCCACTCGCTCTACAGCAACAAGGAAATCTTCCTGCGTGAGTTGATCTCCAACGCCTCCGATGCGGTGGACAAGCTGCGCTTCGAGAGCCTCGCCAATGGCGATCTGCTGGAGGGCGATGGCGACTTTCTGGTGCGTATCGAGTGCGACGAAGAGAAGGGCATCCTCACCATCACGGACAACGGGATCGGCATGTCCCGCGACGAGGTCATCGCCAACCTTGGCACCATTGCCCGCTCCGGTACCGCCGAGTTTCTCGGCAAGCTGACCGGTGACCAGCAAAGTGATTCGCAGTTGATCGGTCAGTTCGGTGTCGGCTTCTACTCCGCCTTCATTGTTGCCGACAAGGTCGAGGTGGAAACCCGGCGCGCCGGTCTCCCCGCCAGCGAAGGCGTGCGCTGGACCTGCACCGGGGAAGCGGACTACACCATCGAGCCTGTCGAGAAGGCGGCGCGCGGCACCCGCATCGTGCTGCACCTCAAGGCCGAGGACAAGGATTTCGCCTCGCCCTGGCGGTTGCGTACCATCATCAAGAAATACTCCGACCACATCGCCGTGCCGGTGGAGCTGCCCAAGGCGCCGGTGGGCGATGAAAAGCCGGAAACACCCGAGTTCGAGGTGGTCAACAGCGCGCAGGCACTCTGGACCCGTTCGCGCCAGGACATCAGCGACGACGAGTACAAGGCCTTCTACAAGCACATCAGCCACGATGCCCAGGATCCGCTGCTGTGGGCGCACAATCGCGTCGAGGGCAAGTACGACTACACCAGCCTGATCTACGTGCCTTCCCGGGCGCCCTGGGATCTGCTGCATCGCGACCAGCATCGCGGTATTCGCCTGTACATCAAGCGCACCTTCATCATGGACGAGGCCGAGCAGTTCCTGCCCATGTACCTGCGTTTCGTTAAGGGCGTGGTGGACTCCGCGGACCTGCCGCTCAACGTGTCGCGGGAGATCCTGCAGCGCAGTGCCGCGGTGGACGCCATCCGCAACGGCCTCGTCAAGCGGGTGCTCGACCAGCTCTCGGCCCTGTCCGAAAACGAGCCGGAGCAATACGCCACCTTCTGGAAGGAGTTCGGCCGGGTCCTCAAGGAGGGCGTGGGCGAGGACTTCGCCAACCAGCAGAAGGTGGCCTCGCTGCTGCGCTTTGCCAGCAGCCAGAACCCTGACGCGGGCGAGGTGGTCTCGCTGCAGGATTACATTGGCCGCATGCAGGAAGGGCAGGACAGGATCTACTACCTGATCGCGCCGTCCCTGCGGGCCGCAGCCGGCAGCCCACACCTCGAGCGGCTCAGGGATCGCGGCATCGAGGTCTTGCTGCTGAGCGATCCCATCGACGAATGGCTGATGAGTCATCTGCACAGCTTCGAGGAGAAGTCCTTCCAGGACGTGGTGCGCTCCGATCTCGATCTCGGGGATGA
>JBJHAZ010000190.1:0-5090 GCA_050485225.1 Gammaproteobacteria bacterium | reverse complement strand
GCGTGAAAGGATTCCAGTTGTCCATCGATGACTTCGGCACGGGCTATTCCTCCATGGTGCAACTGGTGCGGCTGCCGTTCTCCGAAGTCAAGGTCGACAAGTCCTTCGTGATGACCGTGATGAAGTCTCAGGAGTCGCGTACCGTCATCAAGTCCATCGTGGACCTGGGGCACAGCCTGGGGTTGCGCACGTCGGCAGAGGGTGTCGAAGATGCGGCTTCCTTCGAGTTGCTGCGCCAGGTGGGTTGTGATCTTGCTCAGGGCTTCCATATTGCCCGCCCCATGTACGGGGACGACTTGCTGCGCTGGCTGTCGGAGCGGAGCGGCTCGCTGCTGCCTGCGGACAGCGCCGGCAGCAGCGGCAGTCAGACCGGTCACAGGGAACCGCGCCACTGACCCGGTACCAGCGGCGCCGATGCCCGGTCAGCGCCCGCGGGCCCGATCGATCAGGGCTTCCAGGGTTTGGCGGTCCCCTTCCGGGTCACGGCTCAGGCTGATGGTCTCGATGTCCATGGGCACGCCATTGCCGGGCAGTAGGCGGTAGGTAAATACATGGGGGCGATCGTCCCGCAGCCACTCGAAGGCCTGCCCGTAGCGCAGGTCGTGGAAGTAGAGTTCGCCATCGCGGTCGACCACCTGGTAGTAGCCTTCACTCACCTTGATCAGATCCTGCACGATCGGCTCGTCCCTGTGGGGCGCGAGCAGCGCTTCGTTGCGCGGGAAAAAGACGAAATTGTCGGGTGGTGCGCGATCCAGCAGGGAGTGGAAGCCGACGAAATAGCCGGTGTCCGTCTCGCCGATGCCGCGCCAGAGCACGTTGTTGAACAGGGTGGGTTTGACGAACAGGCGCTGCGCCGGGATGCCCGCCTCCCGCATCCCGGCCTGCAGCGCCTCGGTGGCGCGCTGCTGGTTGTGCAGGGTGAGCAGCAGGAACGCGCTGGATACCAGCACGCCGGCCACCGCGAGCCTCGTGCGCCAGCGGTTTTGACGGGCCAGCCAGGGGACCACGACCATGGTCGCCAGCAGCGGCAGGGTATAGACCGGATCGATCACCGAGATACTGGCGATGGCGAAACTGTGATCGCTGAAGGGCAGCAGCAGCTGGATGCCGTAGGAGGTGAAGGTATCCAGTACCAGGTGACTGATCAGGACCGCCGTGGCAAACAGCATCCAGCCCCGCCGGCTGACGCCGTGATCGGACCAGAGGCGGTGCAGCAGCACGCCGATCAACGGCCCCATACAGAGTACGAAGATGATCGAGTGGGTAATGCCGCGGTGGAAGGTCAGGGCGGCCGCATCACCCATCAGGTAGCCGAGGGGTACATCGATGTCCGGCACCAGCGCGATGGCCGCGCCGGCCGCCAGCGCCCGGTTGCCGACTCGGCGCCCCGGACCCATCTGGCCGATGGCTGCGCCCAGGAGGGCGTGGGAAAGCGTATCCATGGATCTCCTGCAGTGAGGTTGCGGGGGGCTTCAGAGGTAGGGCGACAGCAGTCGCACCAGACCATCCCGAAGCCGGCTGCCAAACCGGCGATTGTACAGTTCGTCCAGGGTGAGCTGACGACCCCGCTGCATTTTCTCGGCAATGTGCTGGTGAAGCAGGTTTGCCAGCTGGTGGTCGTAACATTCCACGTTGAACTCGAAGTTGAGTCGTAGGCTCCGCGTATCCCAGTTGGTGGAGCCGATCAGGGACCACTCGTTGTCCACCACCATGAGCTTGCTGTGATCGAAGGGCGCCGGCGTGAGATGGATATGACAGCCGGCCTCCAGCAGGTAGGAGAACTGGGGCGTCATCGCCCAGTCGATCAGCGGCAGGTTGCTTTTCTCCGGCAGCAGGATGTGTACCTCGACACCGCGCATGGCGGTGACCTGCAGTATGCGGTGCAGCTCCGAGTCGGGCAGGAAGTAGGGTGTCACGATGAACACGCTGTGGTTGGCCGCCGACAGGGCCCCGAGCAGTATCTGCAGCATGTTGTCCAGGTCGCGGTCCGGTCCGTCGGGGATGCCTCTGGCCAGAACATTGCCCGATACCTCGAGCCGTTCGTTGAACCAGGTGGCTCCCTCCAGCGCCTCGCCACTGGTAAATAGCCAGTCCACGGCGAAGGTCCGCTGCAGATCGGCCACCACCGGGCCATCGAGGCGAAAGTGGATGCACTGTACGGGCGATGCGCTGGCGCGCGCCAGGTCGTGACCCTCGCGGATATTCATGCCTCCTGTGAAGCCGGTGCGACCGTCCACCACCATGATCTTGCGGTGATTGCGCAGGTTGGTGTATCGCAGCAGACGGGGCAGGCGGGTCGGCAGGAAGGCGGCAGCATTGATCCCGGCGCGCCGCAGTCGGCGGATCATGCTCGGCCGGGAGTAGCGCGCGCCCACACCGTCGATAAGCACCCGTACCTCGACCCCCCGCTGCCGGGCGTCGACAAGGGCCTGTAGAAACTGCTCGCCGGTACGATCGCTGTCGAAGATGTAGCTGCAGAGAGAGATGGATCGGGTGGCCCCGGCGATGGCGTCGAGCATGGCCGGGTAGGCGTTTTCGCCACCGATCAGTGGGGTGACGCAGTTGCCCGCGTACAGCGCGTTGCCGGTTACCCGGCCGCTGAGACGATTAAGCCCCTGCATGGCGGGGTGGCGCGATACCACCAGGCCCGAGGAGGCCGCCGCGGCAAGGCCGCGACCGGCCAGTTCGCTGCGTGCCGCGTCGAGGTTGAGGGCGTTGGCGGCACGGTGAATGCGGTTGATGCCGAACCACAGGTAGATCAGCGAGCCGATGATCGGTGCCAACCAGGCGAGCCCCACCCAGCCAATAATCGCCGGCACATGCCGCTTGCGCAGCACGGCATCAATGGTGACGGCAATGGCCGCACCGACGTGGATCAGGGATACCAGGCCCGGCCACAATCTCAACAGGTGTGGCCAGAGCGCGTTCAGCTCTGTCGAGAGCGAATCCATGAATGCGTTCTCTCCCTGGCGGGGCCACGAGGCCCGGTGTCTGGTGTCGTATGGTAGCAAATGCTCCCCGGGTGCGGGCGGTGTCACAGGGGATGAGCGGACGCAATTGCCTTGCGGGCGGAAACCGTGTTCCGGTATGTTTCGACGCTGATGCAGCTTGGCGAGAAACCCGCTAATATTGCGGACTTGAATGATAAAAGGGAAACCCGGGCGCACGAACGACCGGGATCAGACAGGGGAGAGAGGTACATGGCAGTGCGCAGCGCAATCATTCTGCTGGCGGTGGCGGGTCTCGTCACGTCGATCAGCGCCGTGGCAGTGGGGCTTGGCGAAATCCGCCTCAACTCCACGATCAACCAACCTCTGTCGGCGGACATCGAGCTGCTCAGTGTCGAGGGGCGCGACCCCAGCCATATCCGAGCGCGGCTCGGTACGCCCGAGGACTTCTCGCGGGCCGGCATCGATCGCCCCTTTTTCCTGACCGAGCTCGGTTTTCGCACGGATCTGGATAACCCCGGTGGCCCGGTGATCCGGGTGACCAGCTCGCGACCGGTGCGCGAACCCTTTGTCGACTTTCTGGTGCGCCTCGAGTGGCCCGACGGTCAGCTGCTGCGCTCCTACACCCTTCTGCTCGATCTGCCCGACCACGGATTCGGCGGCGCGCCGCGAACGTCCTCGGTGGTGCCTTCGGGCCCGGCGACTTTCGACTCGCAGCCGGCCGCGTCCGACCGCCCCTCGGCCCAACCGTTGCGGCGGCCCTCGCCGCCGAGCATACCGGCGGGCAGTGATGCCTACACGGTGCGCAGCGGCGATACCCTGTGGAGCGTCGCCAGCCGGGTGCGCCCCGAAGGGCTCACGGTCCAGCAGACGCTGATGGCGATCTACGAGTTGAATCCGGATGCCTTCATCAACGGTGACATGAATCGGCTGCGTCGCGATTACACCCTGAGCCTGCCGGAGCGCTCCCGCGTTGCCGCGGTGGATCCCGGCGAAGCCCGCTCGGCCGTGTGGCGCGATGCCGGCGATTCCGCACCCGCACCCCAGCCCATCGATGCGACCGAGCGTCAGCCTCAGGCCGTTGCCGATGTGAGCGAGGGTGGTCAGCTGCGGCTGGCCGCGCCGGACGTCAACGGCGCCGGTGTTCAGGGTGTCGCCGCCAACGGCGCGGATACCGGCGATACCGCAGGCAGTGTCGGTGAAGGCGTCGAGGGAGGCGTTTCCGCCAGTAACGGCCTGGCGCTCGCCGAGGAGGTGTCCGGTCGGGTGGTGTATCTCGAGGAAGAAGTGCTGCTGACGCGCCGCGAGAATCAGGAGTTGCAGGAGCGCATCGGCAATCTCGAAGAACAGTTGTTGGCCATGTCCCGGCTGGTGGAGTTGCAGAGCGATACCGCTGCCGCCCAGCCGGCTCCCCGTGTTGTGGATCAGCCCGACGCGCCCCGTGACGGCATGATGCGCAACCTCTTGTGGGTTCTGCTGGGCATCGCGGTGCTGGTCGCCCTGTGGGCGCTGGTGCGGTGGCGTCGTCAGCCCGAGTTGCTGAACGAAGCGGAATGGGTGACACCGACGGCCGGTGCAACTGCCGATCCCGAATTTCCGCCCATGTCCGGTGGTGGCGATGCACGCGGGGCGAAGGCGTCCGGTGCGGCCTTGGCCGCTGGCGCCGGCATCATGGCCGGTGGCATCGGGGCCGGGACGTCGGACGATGCCTCGGAGGCCGATGAGCACTCCGTACAGGATTCCGGTTTCGGCGCTGAGTCCGCGTTCGGCGAAACCCCGGACGACGGCACGGTATCCGAACTGCCCGACGACGAGTCGCCCCTGTTCGCTGAGCAGGCCGACGAGCCCGTGCGTGCGGCCGGTGTCGAGCAGGGCGGGCAGGCCGAGGTGGACCTGAATCTGGACATGACCGATCTCGATCTGTCGCAAGACGATGCGCTGGGTGTTGCCGCTACCGATCTGCCCCCCGGCGAGGAGGAGCTGTCGCTCGAGGAGTGGTTTGCCGACTTCGAGCAGGATCAGGCCGACAAGCCGGGCGACGTCGGCCCCGAGAGCCTGGGTGGTGCGCCGGAGGAAGCGTCGGCCGCAGCCGGTATCGAGATCGGGACCGAGGCGCCGCGCTCCGGGGCTGCGCCTTTTGCC
>JBJHAZ010000189.1:0-5099 GCA_050485225.1 Gammaproteobacteria bacterium | reverse complement strand
TGTGGCGAGCCAGTGTCTCGACGCCCTGAATCGCTATCTGGTACTGGTGTTTCCGCAGATCGGCGCCAGCGACGAGCAGCAGGTGGCCTTCAGCAATACTCTGGGCACCATGCGCGCCTCCACCCTGCCGTCCAACTCCGAGTCGGCGTCCCAGAAACTGGGTATCTATCCGGTCAGCCTGGACCCCACCAAGGCAAAGTACACCGATTACGTGAAATCGAACGAGAACTGGCACCTGGACGGCACCACCTTCGAGAAACCGCCCAAGGCCACCAATCTCAAGTGCGAGGTCGCACCCAGCAGCGGTGGCGACACCGGCTTTGCCAATCTGTACGCCGCCTATGCCGACCTGCCGCAAACCCGCAAGGCGCAACTGGAAGGCCTGAAGGTGGTGCACAGCGCGGCCTCGGCCAATTTGCGCTGCCACCCGGACGCCTCCGCCGAGGATCTGGCGCGCTGGAACGAACAGGGGCCGCCCATGGAGCAGCCGCTGGTGTGGCACCAGAACGACGGTCGAACCTCGCTGGTCATCGGCTCCACCGCGAGCCACATCGTCGGCCTGGACCCGGCCGAGAGCGAAACCCTGCTGCAGGAGCTGGTGGCCTGGTGCACCCAGGAAAAGTACTGCTACCGTCACCAGTGGCAACAGGGTGACATGGTGATCTTCAACAACTACGGGCTACTGCATAAATCCTACCCGTACACCATCGACTCGGGCCGGCTCATGCACCGCACCGTGATCATGGGCAGCGAGGCGTTTGCCGCCTGAGATCGCCCCACGTCGAAATCTTCCGTCACCTATTCCATTCAACAGAAAGGTAATCCATACATGACAGAGTCAACTGCCAAGGTCGCCATTGTTACCGGCGGCGCGTCCGGACTGGGTGCCGCCATCGCCCGCTTCCTCGCCCGTGACGGTCGCGATATCGCCATCTGGGACTGGAACATCGACCCGGCCGGTGAGGTGGTCAGGGACATCGAGGCCATGGGCCGCAAGGTGGTGGTCAGCAAGGTGGACGTCTCCAGCCGCGCGGACATCGCCGCCGCCGTGAAGACTGCTCGGGAGCAACTGGGCCCCATCAGCATCCTGGTCAACAACGCGGGCATCTCGCCGGAAAAGGACTTCACTGCCATTACCGACGAGGAGCTCGACAAGGTCATCGACGTCAATCTGAAAGGGATGTTCTACACCACCCAGGCGGTCATCGACGACATGATCGACGCCAAGTGGGGGCGCATCGTCAACATTTCCTCCTCCAGCGCCCAATCCGGTGCCCGCCGCATGGTGCACTACGCAGCCACCAAGGGCGGCGTGATTGCCTTCACCAAGGCACTGGCTCAGGAAGTGGGGGCACTCGGCATTACCGTCAACAACGTGCCGCCGAGCTTTGTTCATACGGCGGGCCTGGAGTCGGTCAAGGATCGCCTGCCCGGCGGTATCGAGGGGTACACCAAGGCGAACATTCCGGTGAACCGTATCGGTCAACCGGAGGACATCGCCAATGCCGTGGCCTTCCTGGCCTCGGAAGCCTCCGGCTACATCACCGGCCATACCCTGAGTGTCAACGGTGGCCGTTACATGGCCTGACGGACCGCCCCTTCCGATGGCGCGCCCTACCCTGTGGGCGCGCTTTTTCCATCGACCCGAGAATCCGCATGTCCGATACACCCTCCTTTCGCATCAAGCCCCTGCTGCCGCCCGAATGGGGCGATGACCAATACGACGCTCTCAGCGCCTTTCCCACCGCGCGGGATTTTGTGCTCGCCAACTGGGAAACCGACGGCGCGCGCGGCACCTACGGTCTGGGCGCCCTGCTTTCGCACCCGCCGCTCGCCAAGTCCTTCCTGACCTTCAACAACCACATCTCCAAGGCCAGCACCCTGTCGGCGCGCATACGGGAACTGGTGATCCTGCGCATCGGCTGGCTGCGCCGCTCCGAGTACGAGTACCTGCAGCACGTGGTGCTGGGCAAGCGTGCCGGTCTTACCGACGAGGATATTGCGCGGATTCAGGAAGGCCCGACCGCGGCCGGCTGGAACGACGAGGACCGCGCGCTGCTGCAGGCCACCGACGACCTCTACGCCGACGCCTGCATCAGCGACGATACCTGGGCGGCGCTGACGGCGCATTTCGAGGACCGTCAGATCATGGATCTGGTGATGACCGTGGGCTGCTACGAAGTGGCCGCCATGGTGTTTCGCAGCTTCAAACTGCCACTGGAGCCGGGCGTGCCGCCGCTGTCGGACGATGAGCGGGAGCGTATGTACGGCCAACGGCGCCTGGAGATCTGACCTGAAGCTATCACCTGCCGAGCTCATACCGTTTGTGCGGCCGGCGAGCCGGGGGTGACTGAACGGGGCACGCTGCGCTCGGCAGCGGCCATCCCTGGCCGCTGACGGCCCCGTTCAGTCACCCCCGACCCGTCGGCTCAAGGGTGTCAGACACGCCGACCCTCAGCCACCTAACTTTTGCACCAGCCCCAGATTCATCAGGCCACACACCGGATAATCCTGCCCGGTGATGAAACGGGCGTCATCGGAGGCGAGAAAGGTCACCAGATGGGCAATGTCGTCGGGTTCGCCGAAATGGCCGAAGCCGGTGGACTGATTCAGCGCCTGCATCACGTCACTTTTGGCCATGCGTTCGCGCATTTCCGGCGTCATCTGGCGTGCGGCCTCGCTGGCAATCGGTCCCGGTGACACGCAGTTGACCCGCACGCCCTGGGCAGCGGTTTCCTTCGCCAGGGCCTTGGTGAAGGCCAGCACCCCGCCCTTGGCGGCGGAATAGTCCACCTGGCTGGCAAAGCCGACGATGCCAGCCACGGAGCCGATGTTGATAATACTGCCGCGCCCCTTGTCGAGCAGGTGGTTGATCACCTCGCGGCAGAAATAGAACACACCCTTGAGGTTGGTGCCAAGCACATGGTCCCAGGTGTCCTCCTCGGATTCACAGAACAGCGACATTCGGCCCCGCGCACTGCCGCCGGCGTTGTTGACCAGAATGTCGATGCCGCCGAAGTGTTCCAGCGTCTCCGCCACGGCGCGGCGCACGCTGTCGCGATCGCTCACATCGGTCTGGATCGCGAGTCCCCGGCGTCCCAGTTTCTCGATCTCGTGCACGGTGTCCTGGGCTGGTTCGAGGGAGGTGGAAGCCACCACCACATCGGCACCGGCCTCCGCCAGCCGGATCGCGATGGCCTTGCCGATGCCGCGCCCGCCACCGGTGACGATCGCCACCTGGTCTTTGAGTTTCATGGTTCTCTCCCGTTTCAATAGAAAAAATCGTTGTACCAGGTGGAGTATTCCTCGTGCCCCGGCACGTCCCGGGCGTTGGCGTCGGGGTCGATGGGCACCTGGATCACGGCCGGCTTGCCGCTGGCCAGTGCGCGCGCGATGGCCGGGCCGATGTCCTCCTCGCGCTCGACAAATTCACCGTGGGCACCATAACCCTGGGCCACCACGTCCAGTCGCACCTGCTTGCCCCAATGGGCCTCGGTTTCAGGGGTGTCCGCGCCGAGCATGCCGCGATAGCCGCGCACCTCCACGCCCCAGGCGTAGTCGGAGGCGACGATGCAGATCACCGGCAGGTTCTTGCGCACCGCCGTTTCCAGCTCGGAGGTGTGGAACAGGAATGCCGAATCGCCGGAGATCAGCACCACCCGGCGCTGTTCACCCACGGCGAGTTGGGCGCCGATGGCGTAGGGCAGACCGGTGCCCAGGTGTCCGAAATTCTGGTTCCAGATGGAATCCCGCGGCGTGACCTGGGCATAGGTCCAGGTGTAGATGCTGGTGGCACCCCCATCCCTTACCAGTACCGCGTCGTCGGGCATGGCGGCGGTGGCCTCCACCATGAGGCGCGCCGGGTGGATCATGGCCCCGCCGCGCGGCGCCGATGCGCGATTCTCCTGCCGAAATTGCGCGTGCAGGGCGATCCATTCGTCCACCTGCGGCGAGCGCGGCCGGGGTGTCTCGCGCAGGGCTTCCACCAGCTGCGGCACCACGTCGCGCAGGTCGCCCACCAGGGGCACGTCGATGTGGCGATTCACGCCAATGGCCAGCGGGTCGCGTTCGATGTAGATCCACTGGCGGTCGGTGCGCCCCTTCGCCCAGTGGCCCTCAACGCCGTGATGGACCGGCTCGCCGATTTCGGTGCCGATGGCGATGACCACATCGGATGCGGACACCGCCGCAGCCCCCGCCGGTGAAAAGCCGCAGGGAAAGGTGCGCTCTTCGGCCCCGTCGATAAAGGAACTGACCGGATAGGTGTGGATCACCGGGCATTGCAGCAGCTCGGCCAGTTGAGCCAGTGCATCGTGGGCGCGTGCGGTGAACGCCCCCTGCCCCACCAGCAGCAACGGCGATTCGGCTTGGCGGATCAGGGCAGCGGCGCGGTCCACCGCGGACTGGTGCGCCGGCAACGACATCAGCCGGTACGCCTCGGGCGGTAGCGGTTCGTTGTTCGGAACCTCGGCCTGCATGGTATTCATGGGAATCTCGATGTACACCGGTCCCGGCGTGCCGGACAGCGCCTGGCGGAACGCCTCGCGAATCACCTCGTCGGTCTGCTCCGGATATTCGATCACCGCCACGTACTTCATGGCTTCCTCGAAATAGCGGTACTGGGGGGTGTACTGGATGCGTCCGCGCCGCACCCGACGCGCCGCGATCTGGGCGCGCTGGCCACCGATAAAAATGACGGGTGCGTTTTCCTTGGCGGCATTGATGGCGGCTGGCACCAGGTTGGCCACACCGGGCCCCTGATTGCCGACGATCACGCCCGGCGTGCCGGTCATGCGCCACAGGCCCTCGGCCATGAACGCACCGGCTTCCTCATGGTGTGGCGCGATGACCTGCCAGCCGCGCCGTTCGGCCGTGACGAACATATGGAAAAAACTGGGGTCGGGGATGCCGAACAGGTGCTTTATACCTTCGGCCTCCAGCAGTTGCAGCACGCGTTCGTAGACCTTGATGGCGCCGGTTTCGGCGGCATTGGTATCGTTGTCGATTGGCTGGTTGTTCATTGCCTGGCTTGTTCCTTGAATCATTCAGGTGCGACCGGCCAAAGAGCTACACGGCCCATTACCCAGCAAACCTGTCTC
>JBJHAZ010000188.1:0-5110 GCA_050485225.1 Gammaproteobacteria bacterium | reverse complement strand
AATACAGATTAGCGCAGCGGGAGAGTGAGTGATGTACCTGTACAAGCGTGGCAAGGGGGCTGCAACCAGAGTGATGCACCTCCCCGAGTTCAACCGGCGCGGGGAGGTAATTGGCGCAGCCTGCAAAACAACAATAGCGCTGAATACTAGTTGCAATCTTCCGCTCGGCCGCCCGGTATGTAAGAAATGTAGGCGGGCTTTACACCCATAACCCCAACCCCACCAGCCCCGCAATAGCCGGGAAGTGAACACGGAGGACACGGCAAGATAATGCAGCTCCTGCCCCACACCAAAGCCAACCGCGAATTCTTCGCCCCCGGAGCGGCACCCAGCCGCGACCGGTGGTGCGACTGGATCGCGCGCGGCGTCGTGCGGGGCAAAATCATCGACGGCAGACCGTACGTCGATGCCAACTGGTTTGCAGCCTCGCCGGATGTGCTGGAGCCGCAGACCAAACACCACGCGACCACAGCCATGGATTTGCTGGCGGGATAACCCAGAGCACCCAGCCGCAGCGGAGTCCGCAGGACTGTGAATTGTTATGCTTCGGTGACGAGATGAAAAAACAGATTCGATTATTTATGCCCCAGGTCGAACTGGCCGGATCGTTTGAAGACATTCTGGGCCGGTCCGACTCGGAAATCACGGCAGCCGAGCGGAGGAAACGCTGGGCTGACTGGCTGAGACTGGCCCGGAAAGACAATTGCGGGGCGGCCAAATGCTGGACAGACCGCAGCGGGTGCGAAGGCTGCAAACATCTACGAGGGCGATGGTGCACGCTGGTGGAGCTGCCCTGTACCGTAAATCCGTACCTGACATTCCGCCGCGGCATGGTCGGAATGGCGTGCCAAGGCGCCGGATACGAAACATAACCCCCAGTTGGCATTCCACCCCGATCCGCCCTATCCTCAGCCGGTCCCCCGGAGAGTCCACCCATGCCCAGACCGCGCAAGCCGAGGATCGTCAACGGCGCCGCCCTCGCCGACAACCTCTACCCCGACAACAAGGGACGGCCCAACCACTACCGCTACCGCCGCGCCGACGGCAGCTTCAGGGGGTTCAGTGCCCCCAGCGTCGAGGTCGCCAACCAGCTGGCCATCGAGGCCAACGCGCTGCGCGATACCGTCACACCTCAGGGCAAACCAGCCCCCGGGCGCGACCAGCTGGCCTACTACGCGCCACTCTACATCGCCTACCGCGAGCGGATCGACCCGGCCATCAGCGGCAAACCCTCCTGGCGCAACCGCGCCTACGCCATCCACCAGGCTGCCGAGCATTTCAACAGCCTGCCCATCGGCAAACTCGACTGGGGCCACCTGCAATCGTGGTGGGACGCCCTCACCCCGGCTCAGCAGAAGCTGCGCCACGCGGAATTCAGGCGCTGGTTCAACTGGCTCATGGCACAGGGCCTGCTGCCCCGGCTCGACTACAATCCGTTCACCACCGCCGACGACCGGCCTCGCCTGATCCTCAAACAAACGCCCACCAAACGCCGCCAGCCCCTCACGCTGGATGGCTACTGGCGCATCTACCACGCCGCAGGCGACATCGGCTACCACGCCCTGCAGATCGCCATGGGCATCAGCCTCTACACCACCTATCGACGCGAGGACATCGTCACCCTGCGCTGGGATGAACACCTGCGCGATCGCACCCTGCGCCTGGTCATCGGCAAGTCCGAGAGCCAGAAAGGCACCGCCCGCGCCGCACGGCACGAATGGGACCTCGACCGACACCCACTGCTCGCCCAGCTCATCAATCGCGCCCGGGAACTCAGCCTCAAAAATCAGCGCTGCCCCTACATCATCAGCCACACCCCCGAGCGACGGCAGCGGACCACCAGCAAAGACCACTACGCCCAGGTCACCCCCGAGCGACTGACCCGCATGTTCAGCGAGGCCGCAGCAGCCGCCGCCAGCGCCGCCCAGCGCGACGGGCAACCCCAGCTGGCCCGATCCCTCACCGCCACCACCTTCCACGAGGTACGCGGCCTCAGCAGCGCACTACACCGCCTCGCCGGCTACAGCACCGAGGAAATCCAGTCGCTCATGGCCCACGAGAACAAATCCACCACCCTCGGCTACCAGGACGGCCACGAATTGCCCTACTCGCGCATGGAAATGACCCTGCCGGACGGCGTACTCGGGGGATCGTTCTGATGCAGGGACAAGAACCCCCGGGAGTTTTTGTCCCTTATTTTTGTCCCGTTTTTGTACCCTGCCCAAAAAAAGAAAGGGCCAGAGTCAAAAACTCTAGCCCTTTCAATGCTTTGTTGGTCGGAGCGGCGGGATTTGAACCCACGACCACTACACCCCCAGTGTAGTGCGCTACCAGGCTGCGCTACGCTCCGTATTTCCCGCGTTCTGCGGAAGGCGCACATGATACTGAATGCGCCCTGCAATGCAAGTGGAAAAACGGCCTCAGGTGCGCAAAACCGTCAGAATATCCTCCAGCTCCTTGATGGTCTGGTTCACCAACTGGCGGAACTGGGACGCGTCGTCCTTGGCTTCGTCGCCCGTCAGGCGCTGACGAGCACCGCCGATGGTGTAGCCCTGATCGTAGAGCAAGGCGCGGATCTGGCGAATCAACAGCACGTCCTGGCGCTGGTAGTAGCGACGGTTGCCCCGCCGCTTGACCGGATCGAGATTGGGAAACTCCTGCTCCCAGTACCGCAAAACGTGCGGTTTGACGTCGCACAGCTCGCTGACTTCACCGATCGTGAAATAGCGTTTGCCCGGAATGGGCGGCAACTGATCGTTGTTACTCGGCTCCAGCACGGCCTTCTACCCTCGCCTTCAGTTTTTGACCCGGCTTGAACGTCACCACCCGGCGGGCGGAGATGGGAATCTCCTCCCCGGTCTTGGGATTGCGTCCCGGCCGTACGTTTTTATCACGAAGATCGAAATTACCAAATCCCGACAGCTTGACCTGCTCGTTGTTCGCGAGGGAGGTCTTGATCTCCTCGAAGAACAGCTCCACGATTTCCTTGGCCTCACGCTTGTTGAGGCCCAGCTCCTGAAAGAGCATTTCGACCAGATCAGCTTTCGTCACTGCCGCCATAGTTATCCTCTCAGATTGGCCGCAAACCTTTGCTCGAGTCGTGCAACCACCGCATCGACCGCCTCGTTGACTTCAGACTCCGTAAGAGTGCGCGAAGGATCCTGAAAGGTCAAGCCGAAAGCGAGACTTTTTCTATTAGTTTCAACACCTTTGCCCTGATAAACATCAAAAATCTTTAACTGGGTCAGGAAAGGCCCTGCAGTATCGCGAATTGCCGCCAGCAAATCACCGGCCGGCACCTGCTCGTCCACCACAAAAGCGAGGTCCCGTCGGACCTCGGGGTACCGGCTCAACTCCTGGAACGCGGGCAGGGCCGCATCCAGCAGTGCGTCCATCTTCATCTCGAACAGGTAGACCGGCCGACCGAGAGAGAGTACCTGCTGCAGGCGCGGGTGCAATCGGCCCAGCACGCCCACGCAGGCGCCAGCCTCGTTGTGCACCTCGGCAGTCTGACCCGGATGCAGCGCGCTGTGCTCGCCGGCAACGAACCGGAAGCTGTCCGCGCGGCCGCCCAGACCCAGCAACACTTCCAGGTCCCCTTTCAGATCAAAGAAGTCGACATCGGCGCCGCCGTCCGTCCAACCCTCCGGCAAACGGCTGCCGCACAACAGCCCGGACACAAACTTTTCCTGTTTAATATCCGTGTCTTCCGGGATAAACCTGAGCCCTACCTCGAACATCATCGCACGGGGCTGCTGACGGTTCAGGTTGTGCTGCAAGGCTTTCACCAGGCCCGGCCAGAGCGAGGTACGCATGACGCCCATGTCCGCGGAGATCGGGTTGGCCAGCCGTACCGGATCAAGCCCGGGATCGAACAGCTGCTGCAGCTTCGGATCCACGAAGCTGTAGGTGATCACCTCCCGATACCCCAGACTCACGAGGGCCTCGCGCATGCGGTACTCGGGCTGACGTCGCTCCGGACAAGCGGGCAGGTTCAAGGGGGCAGTGGGCACCGCCACCGGCAGGTTGTTGTAACCGTGAATCCGGGCCAGCTCCTCGATCAGGTCCTGCTCGATGGCCAGGTCGAAGCGCCAGGAAGGCACCCGCCAGTTCCATCCCGAGTCATCGGCAGACACCTGCTCGAGCCCCAGACGAGTGAGTATAGACGCCACCCGCTCATCCGCCAGGGAAAAACCCAGTTGCTGGTCCAGCCGCGCCCGACGCAATCTCACTTCGGGCTGGGCCGGTACCTGTGCCGCCGCCTCCGCCACGTCCACCGGTCCCGGCTCGCCACCGACAATCTCCAGCAGCAGCTGGGTGGCCCGCTCGATGGCTTGCAGGCACAGGCGCGGGTCCACGCCGCGCTCGAAGCGGTGGGAGGAATCGGTGTGCAAGCCATAACTGCGGGCCTTCCCGGCGATGGCCAGCGGTGCGAAGAAAGCGCTCTCGAGAAAAATATCGGTGGTGCCCTCGACCACGGCGGACGCCTCGCCACCCATGATGCCCGCCATGGCCAGCGCACGCTGGCTATCGGCGATCACCAGGGTGTCCTCGCGCAATTCCACCGCAGTGCCATCAAGCAGATTGAGCGACTCGCCGGCACTGGCGCGACGCACTCGAATGCCGCCCTGCACCTTGCCGAGATCGAAGGCGTGCATGGGCTGCCCGAGTTCGAGCAAGACGTAGTTGGTGACATCCACCACCGGGTGCAGGGGGCGCAGCCCGCTGCGACGCAGCTTTTCCGCCATCCACAACGGCGTTTCGGCGTCGGTGCGGATACCGCGAATGACACGGCCGGCATAACGGGGACAGGCCTCGGGGCTTTCCAGCGCGATGGTGAGCCGGTCGCTCGACACGGCCGCGACGGGCTGTACCGGCGAGGCAGACAACCCCGCGTCGTTGAGCACGCCCACTTCTCGCGCCAGCCCCTGTATACCCAGGCAGTCGCCCCGGTTCGGGGTGAGGTCCACTTCGATCACCCGATCGTCCAGCTGCAGGTACTGGCGCAGGTCCTCGCCCACCGGGGCAGCGGGGGGCAGTTCCCACAGGCCGTCGCCTTCGATGTCCACCCCAACCTCGTCGGCGCCACACAACATGCCATTGGACTCGA
>JBJHAZ010000187.1:0-5119 GCA_050485225.1 Gammaproteobacteria bacterium | reverse complement strand
GACTTCATCACGGTCATCACGAAGGACTTGTCGACCTTGACTTCGGAGAACGGCAGCCGCACCAGTTGCACCATGGAGGAATAGCCCGTGCCGAAGTCATCGATGGACAACTGGAATCCTTTCACGCGCAGACGGGTCAGCAGATCGAGGGACAGGATGGGGTCATCCATGGCGCTGGTTTCGGTGAGCTCGAAAATCAGCTGCCCCGGGTCGATGTGGCGCACTGCGCACAGCCCGGCGATGCGGTCGGCAAACTCCATCTGGAACAGGTTCTTGGCCGAAATGTTCACGGACAGGGACAGGGAGCGCGGATCACGAACGCCGGCCGGCAGACTTTCGCCGCCAAAGCTGTCGCAGAACCAGTCGAGCGCCTGCTCGAGCACCTGGTCGGTAAGCTGCGACATCAGGCCCAGCTCCTCCATATCGGGGATGAAGGCGTCCGGCATGATCACACCGGCGGTCGGGTGATGCCAACGCACCAGCGCCTCGAACCCCGCCAGCTCCCCCGTGGCACACCACACCTTGGGCTGGTAAACCATCCGGAACTCTCGTTTCTCGAGCGCCACCTGCAGCTTTTTCTCGGACACCACAAAGTCGCTGAGCGCGCCTCGGTGCGCACCCACTTCGCTCGAGCGCCCACTGCTGTTGTTCAGCAATGAGCGAAAGGCCTTGGCCGAGAAGGGCTTGGAGACCACGCCGACCACGTTGAGCCCGTGTTCCTCGGCGGAGCGTTCCGCGGCACCCAGTACACGGCTGCCCACACCACTGGTAATGATGATCATGGCCCGGCAGCGGCGCTGGGCGAGCAGACGCATGACCTCGACGCCGTCCATTTCGGGCATCACCAGGTCTAGCGCAATGTAATCGGGCTTCCAATCCTCCAGGTTTCTGAAAAAGCTGGTGGGGTCGGTTGTGGTGCGCGACTCGAGCCCGGCGTTGTCGGCAATGAAGGCGATCGTCTGCCCGACGGCAGGGTCGTCGTCCAAAATCAAAATGCGTCCCAGCGACATCTGACTCACAACTCCTTCATCCCGGGCACTCCCGCTTCCCTGGCGATGGTCGTTGCATCACCTGCAAGACTCGCCTTCCCTTGAGACAGGCCGGAAGGACCTCCCGGCATGGCCCATTTTAACACCGGCATCACCACGGCAGCTCTCATGGATCACTCCCCGCCAACGCCTCGCTCACCTGCCGGGCAAGCTCCGCTCCGCGATAGGGTTTGCCGAGCAGGCGCACGCCCGGGTCGAGCCGCCCCTCTTCCGCCATGACATTCTCCGTATACCCGGAAGTGTACAGAACCTTGAGACCGGGGCGAACCACACGCGCCTGCTCGGCAAGCTGGCGCCCGTTCATGCCCGGCATGACCACATCGGTAAACAACAGGTCCACCGACGGATCCCTTTCGAGCAATGCCAGGGCATCGCGGCCGTGACCGACACTGCTCACCTCGTACCCCAGAGTCCGCAGCTGCTCTTCCGCAAAGCGCCGCACCAGCTCATCGTCCTCCACCACCAGGATGTGCCCGCGGCCCCGGCGGGGCAACTCCCGCCGGGGCCGTGGAGCACTGATGCCGTTGCCGGACCCGGCGCCCGGCAGCAACAGGCGGATGGTCGTGCCGACGCCCGGCTCCGACGCCAGCTCCACATGTCCGCCGGACTGCTTGATGAAACCATACACCATACTGAGACCCAGACCGGTGCCCTTGCCCTTTTCCTTGGTGGAAAAAAAGGGATCGAAGGCCCGTACCGCCACCTCGGGGGTCATGCCACACCCGTTGTCACACAGTGTCATCACCACATACTCCCCCTCGACCGGGGGGAACTCGCCGTCCAGCCCTGCGGCCGGCAAGGTGACCCGCTCGGTAGTGATGCGCAACCGACCGCCCTCGCCCATGGCATCGCGGGCATTGATCACCAGGTTCAGAACAGCGGATTCCAGCTGGGCCGGGTCGGCCACCACCGCGCCCACGTCCCGGCCACGACGCATTTCGATGTCGATATAGGCGGGTACGGCTCGACGCAGCAGTCCATCCATGTCGCGCAGCATGTTGTTCACATCGATGGTTTCCGGGGCCAACGTCTGACGCCTTGCAAAGGCCAGCAGGCGGCGGGTCAGGTCGCTGCCACGCTCGGCGGCGGAGCGCACCATGCCGAGCAGCGCCGACAGTTGCGGGTCGTGCTCGAGCGCCTCCTCGAGCAGCTCGGCGTTGCCGAGAATCACCGTCAGCAGGTTGTTGAAGTCGTGCGCCACACCCCCGGTCAGCTGGCCGATGGACTCGAGCCGCTGCGCCTGCTGCAGCTGCTCCTCCAGGGCAAGACGCCGGGTGATGTCGGTATTGATCGCCATCACCGAGATGGGGCGACCTTCATCGTCGGTCACCAGGCTCCAGTGGGCCGACACCACCAGCTTGCGGCCGCTCTTGTGGCACTGCTCCAGGTTGCCCTGCCACTCGCCCTCCTTGAACAGCGACTGCATGGCGTCCGAATAGTCCTGGTAGTCCTCGTAGCAGAGCCGGTCAACGCGCTGCCCCAGAACCTCTTCGCGGCTCCAACCATAGAGACGCTCCGCACCCCGGTTCCAGTACCGGATGCGGTGCTCGAGATCGCGCACCACAATGGCGTCGCTGGCGCGATCCAGCAACGAGGCCTGTTCCTGCAGCTGGGCGAGCGCATCGAGCCGTTCGAGTTCGGAGGCGGCCCGGGCCGCAAAGATCTTCAGCGTGGACGCGACGGTCACCGTATCCACCATGGGGTGCCGATAGATCACGAACATGATCCCCGTGGGACGTCCCTGACTGTCGCACAGCCGGCACCCGGCGTAGGCATCCACACCCAGGTCCCACAGATGAGGATCGCGGGGGAACGCCTGTTGCGCCCCGTCGGGCAGGACAAACTGGTCATTGTCGACGAGGTTCTGGCACGGAGTGCCCGCCAGGCGGTAACACAGCTCCTCGGCCGGAATACCGTCAAGGACACCGGCAAAGCAGCGGGCGGAAAGCACGCCCTCGTCTTCCTCGATGCGGGCAATGAAGCAGCCATCGGCCTGCAGCGCCGATGCCATCTGGCCAGCCAGTTGTTGAAAGAATGTGGGACCTACATTGCCGGTGACCGCCGTCGCCAGCTCCATCAACGCCTTGCGCGCGGGTTCCACGAGCGGGCCGGAGACCGCGGAGTGTCTGCGCCCAAGATTCTGCACGGCGCCCCGAACAGCGGTTACACGACCCACTTCATCCTTGACCGGCTCACCGACCAGCACGCACCAGATCGGGGTCGGCAGCGTCTGACCCGCCCGGTCGCTCCACAGCTCGCACTCCATACGGAAGGGAACGCCGCTGTGCAGACAGGCACGCAGGTAATCTATCAGGGTGGAACGCCAATCGCGGTCGAAAAGCCGCAGCACGTCACGCAGGGAAAAGGCACCGGCTCGGTCGAAGCCGAGGACCCGGCTCGCGTGTGCGGAGCACTGAACGACGCCGGTCGCGGCATCAAGCTGCCAGCCACCGAGGTCCAGCAGCCTGATGGCCTGGTCATCGAGCGCTTCGGCACCCCGGTGACCGGGCGCCCCATTCTCGCTCAATTCACCGCCCAGCAACTCTCCATCCAACAGTTCGGCCAGGCGACGCTCGGTGTCCAGCAGCCGTTCCCGCAAGTCCTCTTTGTCGCTGTCCGGCTCGGCGCCGGACGGAAGCTCGGACATGACACCCTCGGAACCGTCAATCTGGGGGTTGTTGTTATTGCCGGTGGCCTCGATCGGAAAACACCGGACCTCCGCTGTTTATACGCGACAAAACCGGGCTCGACCAGCACTTTATGGGATCATCGGTCGGTCGCGACAGATGAACGGTAAACGGGCGACGCACCGCCGCACGGCAGCCGGGCTGGACGCCGGTAAGGAAGGATCAATCCCCGCTGTCGGCCGGGGAATCGCGGGTGCTGCGAATGACCTGGCGCAGCAGCAACTTGAGGTTCTGGCGCTCGTCATAGTCGAGCTCGCTGACCGCGTCGGACTCCACCGCCTTGGCCACGGACACCAGTTCGATCAGCAGCTGACGACCCGCTCGGGTCAACTCCCAGCCGGTACCGGCCGTGGTATCGACGGACGCCAGCAGATCCTGCGCGCGCAGACCGGCCAGCAACTCCGGGGTGACCACGTGATCGGTCGAGGCCAGCTTCGCGTTGAACCCCTCCAGCGTGATCTGCTCGAAACGGGCGGCCAGGCTGAGCACGTAATATTCGGTCACATTGAGGCCGCGTCGCCGCAACTCGGTGCGAATAGGCGCAAACAACTGCTGGTAGGCGCGCCCCAGCAGGTAGCCGAGGAAGTCCTGTCCGAAATTGCTCACCTGCTCGCGCATCCGGTCCGGCTCCACTTCCTCGACCTTCTTGAGCAGCATGCCGTACTGGCCACCGTGGAAAATCAAGGGCGCCGCTTCGGTATGCTCGAAGGCCACCACCTCGCCGACAAAAATCTCGTGGTCGCCGCCCTCGTACTGAAAGGCGGTGCGGCAGACAAAGCGGGCAGCGTAGCGGTCGAGCAGCGGCACATTGCCGGGACCGCGCTCCAACGTCAGGCCGGCAAACTTGTCCTCGCCCCGGCGGGCGAAGCGGCCCGACAGATCCTCCTGATCCGCGGCGAGAATATGGACCGCGAAGTATTCGGCATTGACGAACGCATCCAGACTGCGGGCACTGCGCGCCAGGCTCCACAGTACCATCGGCGGATCGAGGGAGACGGAGTTGAAGCTGTTGGCCGTCAGGCCGACATCCACGCCCGCGGCCTGGTCGTGGGTGGTTA
The DNA here is from genome assembly GCA_050485225.1 of Gammaproteobacteria bacterium. Classification (GTDB taxonomy): domain Bacteria; phylum Pseudomonadota; class Gammaproteobacteria; order Pseudomonadales; family Porticoccaceae; genus JBJHAZ01. The sequence goes on along the minus strand of JBJHAZ010000187.1, from coordinate 325 downwards.
CCACCGTCACGCCGGTGGTGAAGCTGCCCAGCGCGCGGCGAAAACTGTCGGAATCGAGCTGGTTGGTCATGGCCGAGCCTACGTTCTTGGGTGGAAAATTCATTCCGGCCGCATATGCGGGAACAACAGCACGTCGCGTATCGAGGGCGAATCGGTCAACAGCATGACCAGCCGATCGATACCGATCCCCTCGCCGGCCGTGGGCGGCAGCCCGTACTCCAGCGCGCGCACGTAATCCGCATCGTAATGCATCGCCTCATTGTCGCCCGCTTCCTTCTCCGCCACCTGGGCGCGGAAGCGCTCGGCCTGGTCCTCGGCGTCGTTC
>JBJHAZ010000186.1:0-5131 GCA_050485225.1 Gammaproteobacteria bacterium | reverse complement strand
AGGGAATCCGCCGCGGCCGGGCGGGGTACATGCGGCCATCCTGGTACACGTAACCGATGAAATACAGGTCGGCCCCCTCGCGCGGCGGGTAGGCGATGTAGCCGAAGGCGCGACCATCGGGAAACAGCGCCGACTGCCAGCAATGGCCGCGAAATACATCCAGCGGCCGCACACTCTGCCGCTTGATGCGCGACCCGACACAGCGAAACTCGCGCGCCTGCCCGTCCACCGACAGGGACCCCACCCCGCGAAACAGGTGCTCGAGTCGCCAGCCGACGCCCATGTTGCGCGCATTGTCCTGCTCCTCGGGACTCATGGCCGCGACCTTCTCGGGCGAAAAGTCCTGCACCCAGGCGGGCGTATGCATCGCCAGCTCCGCCTCCAGCCGCACCGGCACCTCCGGCTCGTCGGGCATGACGCCGGACAACTGGCGCGCCAGCGTACCGGGGTTGGCCATGCCTTCGTAGGTAACCCGCCAACGGCGAAACGGCTCGATACAGCGAAAGGTGAGCGGCCCCGCACCCAGCACCGATGGCTGGCCATCGGGCCCGGTCACTGGCGGTGCCACGCCGCGGCCGGCACCAAGCATGATCCGGCCCTCGCCCAGGGCAAAGTTGGCGCGGTACATCCGGTCGTCCCAGGCATGCGCCTCCGCCTCGATCCCGATGCGGGGAAAGCCGAACGCGCCGTTCTCCTCGAACATCCAGATGGAGGTGCTTTCGCGCATCTCGGGATCGTCGGGACAGCGCGGAAAGAAGAAATCGTGCCCGGGCGTCAGGCCCTGGGTCATGACCTCCATCGGCAAAGGGTTTTCCGGCAGCACCGTCCGGAAGCGGTCGTCAGACATGGTAGAGGCTCTTGTGGCAGAGATTCTTATGGCAGAACCTTTATGGCACTACTCGTTGAACGCGTTATCGGTTCATGCCCGATGCTACTCCCTTGCCTGCCGGGGCCACAACGCCAACCGCCGATGACTGACCGACGAACTTATGCGCAGCGGCCATGTGTGCCTTGACTCAAGCCAACGCGGAAACTCTCAAAAATCTTGAGGAACCCGCCACTGTGCTACATTCACACATCGCTGCATTCACTCATTGCTTCATTCACCCACTTGGCCGATTCCGATAACCATCAGCATGGACAAGCAAGTCAGCGTCGAAGCACACCGCGAGCTGCCACTGGGGTTTGCCAGAGTGGTGCGCGAGCAATGGCAGGCACCCATCGACGTCTGCGGTGCGCCGCCCCACCACCACCTGCAGCTGACCCTGCTGGCACCGCCACCCTCCTCGCGGGCGTGCTATCCGGACATCTGGGGCCCCGAGCGCTTCGAACCCTTCGGCAACATCTTCCTGCTGCCCGCCCACCAGCGGGTGCATTCGGTCAGTGATTGCCGTACCCAGACCTCGATTGTCTGCGCGCTGCAGCCGGAGCGCATGGCCCGCTGGCTGGACCGGGACGACCTGCAGTGGGATGAACGCCATCTGCAACAGCTGCTCAGGATCGACAACCCGCGCATCCGCGACCTGATGCTGCAACTGGCCGAAGAGATTCGGGCACCCGGGTTTGCCGCCGATGCGCTTCTGGAACTGCTGGCGGGACAGATCGTCATCGAGCTGGTCCGTCACGTTCAGGGGCTCGACGTGCTCGATATCCGGGGCGGGCTGGCACCCTGGCGCCTGCGCCTCATCGACGAGCGACTCGCCGAACCGGGCCCGCCGCCGACACTCGCGGAGCTTGCCGAGCTGTGTGGACTGTCCGTTCGCCACCTGTCGAGAGCCTTCCGGATCAGTCGCGGCACGTCGCTGGGCACCCGCATTGCCGAACGCCGCATCGAGCAGGCCCGGCAACTGCTCGCCACCGGCATGAGCGTCAAGGCGGTGGCCTACACCCTGGGGTTTTCCGCCCCCTCCAACTTTACCGCCGCCTTTGTGCGAGCCACCGGATACACCCCGCGCGACTTTCGCAACCGCCAGTCCAGGCCCCTGCCGGGGATCGGGTAGGCGGCCGACTGGGATTGGAAAGGCCCGGGGGCGATTCAGGGATTGCGCATGTAGGCGATCAGCGCCGCACGATGCTCGGGATTGCGCAGCCCGATGGTGAAGGTGACGCACATGCCGGGCAGCAGCTCACGCGGATTCTCCAGCCAGAAATCGAGGGTTTCCTCATCCCAGACCAGATCGAGGTCGTGCATCAGCTCGGTGTACTCGAAATCCTCGAGACCACCGGCAGGGCGGCCGACGATATCCTCCAGGTGTGGTCCCATCATGGGCGGGCCATCGGCACTCATGGTGTGGCAGCTCGAACAGCGCACAAACTGCCGCTGGCCCAGCGCCACCAGCGCTGCTTCATCCAGTGCCTCATCCTGCCCCTCGGCGGAAACCGGCAGGGCGACCATGCCGCCGGCCAACAACAGTGCGGCCATGCACCGCGATACAACACCTCTGAACATCATTACTGCAACGCTATCCCTTGAAGACATTGGGGCCTGCCCGGCAGACAGGCCGCGCTCTACTATAAGATACCGGGCAGCCGGCCCGTAGCCGTGCGCCAGATCAAACAAACTTCCGGAACCGACACTGCATGACCCCGCTGGTCTATCACCCCGTCTACAGCGCGCTGGAGCTGCCGCCCGGGCACCGCTTCCCGATCCTCAAGTACCGCAAGCTGCACGAGCGCATCCTGGCCGAAGGCGTGGCCCCCGAAACGGTCGTGAGCCCGACACCGCTGGAACCGGGGCCGGTGGAGGCAGCCTTGTGCGCCGACTACATTGATCGCTTCGTCGCCGGGCGGCTCAGCGAGCAGGAGATCCGGCGCATCGGCTTTCCCTGGTCAACCACACTGGTGCAACGCACCCTGACCTCCGTGGCCGGCACGCTGCTCGCCGGCGAGCTGTCGCTGGCGCACGGCCGTGCCATTCATCTGGCGGGCGGCTACCACCATGCCTTTCGCGAGCGGGGGTCCGGCTTCTGCATCGTCAACGACCTCTACCTGAGCGCCCTGAACCTGCTGGAGCACCCCGGCATCGGCCGGGTGCTGATCTTCGACTGCGACGTCCACCAGGGCGATGGCACCGCCAGCCTGGCCCAGGGCAATGACCGGATCGTCACCGTGTCGATTCACGGCGAGAAAAACTTTCCCTTCGACAAGCAGCGTTCCGACGTCGACGTCGCCCTGCCACAGCACACGGACGATGACCGGTACCTCACGTGCGTGGAGCAGACGCTGGCATCGGCCATTGCGCGCTTTGCGCCCGATGCGGTGATCTACGACGCCGGCGCCGACATCCATTGCGACGACCAGCTGGGGCATTTTGATGTGAGTCTCGACGGGGTGTATCAGCGCGATGCCACGGTCTTCCGGCAGTGCAGCGCGGCGGGGCTGCCGGTATCCGCCACCATCGGCGGTGGCTACCAGCGGGACGTGGACGCACTGACCGAGGTACACCTGCAGCTGTACCGGGCCGCGATCGCCACACCATAGGAAGCCCCTGAACAACGACTGCGCTCGACATTCGGGCCGCCGGCCCACCTGTCTGCGTTCGCGACGTGCCTCAGCGGCAACCACTCACTGCGAATCGCAACGAATCCAGGCATTGCGCAGCTCGTAACTGAGCAGGTCCGGGTTCCAGCCCAGCTCCGGCTCCTGCCCCAGCTGCAGGCCCGGCACGCGAAACAGCCGGTCGAGGAAGATGCGCGTCTCGTGCAGCGCCACCTGCCAGCCGGGGCAACTGTGCGGCCCTTCGCCAAAACTCAGGAAGCGACCGGGGTTCTTCTGGCGCGCACCCCGCTCCGGGTCCACGGCAAAGGGACACTCGCCCACCAGCGCCTCGTCCACATTGCCGGCGCGGATATCCACGCCGTACAGCTCGCCCGCCGGCTGGGGCTGGCCTTCCGCATCCACCCACTCATCGCCCACCCGGCGATGCACCATGGCAGCCACCGGCTCGAGCCGCACAATCTCCATCAGGATGGCCAGCTGCACCTTCTCGTCGCCTTCCAGATAGCGCTGACGCAGATCGGGCTGCTCGAACAGGTACCAGGCCGCCATGACGATGAACTCGCGCGTGGTCATCATGCCGGCCGTGCCGTAGGTCAGACACTCGATCATCACCGCCTTGTTGGAGTAGCCCTCCTCGATAAAAAACGAGATGGCGTCGTTCTTCGGCGCTGCCCGGCGCTCCTTCATCGCGGGCTTAACATCCAGCGCCAGGAACACCAGCGAGTGAAAGGCCGCCCGGGTTTTGTTGAGCAATCCGGACAAGCCCACCTTGCTGCGACCGAGTGTCGAAAACAGCACCCGCTGGATACGTTTTGCCCGCGCCGCCTGATTGCTGTTGGTCAGCCCCAGAATCTCCGACACCACCGCCACGGCCAGCTCGAAGGACAAATCCTCGAGCTTGACGCGCCCCCGGGCCTGAAAATCGCGCAGCAGTTCATCGGTCACCGCCTCCATCACCTGATAATGCCGGGAGGACACCGCCTGCGGCGACAGGAACTTCGCGGTCTTGGCGCGCTTGACCTGATGCGCCTTGCCGTCGAGAAAGAACACCGGGGCGTGCTCCGGGTTGTCGATGTGCAGCGCCTCGGCACCCGCGCCCGCCTGCAACGCGCTCGGATGACGCAGGATCTGTCGCGCGGTCAGCGCGCTCCTGACCCAGTGGGCCCCGTCCATCGGCCGGGTATGCCGCGCCGCCAGGGCCGCCGACTTGCGTCGGTCCACATTGTCGTGCATCGGGCATCCGCCCGCTTGCTGGTCAGACATCGCCATCTCCTTTCTTATAATCAGCAGGCTGTCGTGGGACTGTCGTGAGATTGTCGTGGGGCGGCGGAAACACCGAAAGCCGGCTTTCACACACCGCCATTGATTCACTGTATATCGGGCATTATGCTGGAGACAGGAACACCAAAACCGACCTTTTCAACGGTTATTACATGCGCCTTTGCTGATACCGCGCACCATGCCGCGCAACCTTTATGATACACAGTGTATCACCAAAGGCAAGCGGCGGCGTTGACAAACCCAAGGAGAACCCGCCATGCTGAAACACATTGTCCTGCTCAAGCTCCGCGAAGATCACGACCCCAACACCCTGCAGGCCGCCATCGATAAGATGAATGCCCTGCCGGAGCAG
>JBJHAZ010000185.1:0-5141 GCA_050485225.1 Gammaproteobacteria bacterium | reverse complement strand
AGCCGTGGGGAGCCGGTGGCCGAGCCCGCCCCGGAGCAGGGCCGCAACGAGCACATACTGGTGGTGGAAGACGACGACATGGTGCGCACCCACGTACTCGGCCTGCTGCAGTCGCTGGGCTATCGCACCAGCAGTGCAGCGTCCGGCCCCGAGGCCCTGGAGGCACTGCAGCGCCTCGCCGACATCGACCTGCTGTTCACCGACGTGATCATGCCGGGGGGACTCAACGGGCCTCAGCTCGCCAGCGCGGCGCTGGCGGTGAGGCCCGATCTCAGAATCCTCTACACATCGGGTTACACGGAAAACGCCATCGTCCATCACGGCCGGCTCGATCCGGGCGTCCTGCTGTTGAGCAAGCCCTATCGCAGCCAGGAGCTCGCGCGCAAGCTCCGTGCGGCTCTGGACGGGTAATCCGGAGAGACATCCGGGTCGCGCAAAAAAATTTTCAAACCGGTGGGAACTTCCTGATCCCGGGGCGGACTAAGTTCATGCAAGCGATGATTGCTGCTTTCTCCCCTTACTTGACCATATTTGAGTCAAGCTTTAAGCAACCCGGCCCCCGCGGCCGGGTTTTTTTTCGCCACGAGTTTTCAACTACGGCGGGGAACTTTACCCGGGCCCTGCGCTCCAAGATCACTGCAAGCGATGAGCAGTGTTTCCAGTAGGTTGCATCCTGAGTCAATCTGTTGAGCCGGCCCCCTCGGGCCGGCTTCTTTTTTCCGCGATCGGCCTCGACGACCCGCGCCCTCACCAAACCGTCACCAACCCCTTTCCAGGCGCCGCAAACGCCCACGCAGCTGCTCCACTTCCTCCAACAGGTCAAGGGCCAGCGCTGCACCGGCCCAGTTGACCCCGAGGTCCTGATGCAACCTGACAGCGCTGCGCAGGCGTCGCACGCAGGTGGCCCTGAAGCGCCAGCGACCGCCGCCCGGGCCGACCGGCTCGATGACGCCTTCTTCCACCAGGATCGTTATTTCTTCGGCGTGAAGTCCGCTGATACGGCAGACCTCGGCCAGCGTCAGCTCCCGCTGGTCATCCAGCAGGTCGCCGGACAGGTGGGTCGGTAACGTCATGGCCTACACTCCCAGTTTCGCGCGCGGGTTGAAGGGACACGCCTGTGCCAGCTCGCGCCATGCCTTGCGGCTGCGCTCGTCGTCGACGGGCGGCATGGCAATCTGCACCACCACATAGAGATCGCCGGGCGGGTTGCCGGGAATCCCACGATGACGCAGGCGCAGACGGCGCCCACTGGCCGATCCGGGCGGAATCTTCAGCTCCACCGTGCCACCCGGCGTCGGGGCCTTGACCGTAGCCCCCAGGGCGGCCTCCCAGGGAGCCACGGGCAGGTCCAGGTACAGGTCGCGACCCTCCACGTGGTAATGGGGATGTGGTCGAAACTCCACCTCCAGGTACAGATCGCCGGCGCGACCACCGCCCACCCCGGGACTGCCCTGCCCGGCCAGACGAATGTGCTGCCCCTGCCTGACCCCCTTGGGAATGCGTACGTTGAGGGTGCGCTCGCGCACGTGCGGGCGACCGTCCGCACCCAACTCGGTCGATTTCAGGGTGATCTGGCGGGTGGCGCCCTGCACGGCATCCTCCACATCCACCAGAATCTTCGCGTGGCTGTCGCCACCGTGGGCACGGGCACCGCGCCCGCCCTGTGCGCCCGCAAAGCCGCGACCAAACAGGGACTCGAAGAAATCGCTGAACCCGGAGGTATCGGCACCGGTGAAACTGCCGCCGTGAAACTCGAAGCCCTGATCCCAGTCCGGGGGCGGTCGGAACGCCTGACCGGCCTGCCAGTTGGCGCCCAGTTGATCGTAGGCCGCTCGCTTTTCCGGATCGCGCAATACCTCATAGGCCTCACCCAGTTCCTGGAAGCGGTTCTGGGCATCCGCCTCCTGGCTGACATCCGGATGATACTTGCGCGCCAGCTTGCGATAGGCGCGCTTGATCTCATCCTGGGTGGCGGTGCGCTCCACACCCAATATGCGGTAGTAATCGGTAAATTCCACGCTCATGCACTGGTCGTCCGTCGAAAACCCGTGGTTACAGCGGCGCGCTCCGGGCGATGCAGTGCACCGCACCGGGATTGGCGCTCATCTCCCCTCTGGGTATATGGGTAATCCGCCAATTTTTCCAGTGTCGGTCGTCATCCGGTGGGCACGCATCGCCCCCGGGCGGCGCGAGTCGGTATAATCGGCGGGCAACCCGGGCCCGGCAGCACGGACCGCCCATCCCGGGGCTTGACCACGGAATCAGGATGTCTCCATGCGATCACCCCGGCCCCTTCTGCATTGTGCCTCGGTTGTTCTTGGCCTCGCCGCCCTGCTGCTTGGCGGGTGCGGCGGTGAGCCCGAGCCGACCCCGTCCGGTGACGCCAGCCGCCCCGCCCTGATCGAGCGGGTGGAGCAGGCGGCGCCGCCGGATCTGGTTTTCAGCGGCGTGGTCCGTTCGGCCAACCGGGCCAACCTTGCCTTTCGCATGAACGGGCGCATCATCGAGATTCGCGTCGCCGAAGGCGAGAGCGTGACCGAGGGGCAGCTGCTGGCCCGGCTCGACCCGCGCGAATACGAGATCGCCGCCGAATCGGCGCGACTGGAATTCGAAAAGGCCGAAGCCGACTACCGCCGCGGCCTCGCCATCTACGAGCAGTCACAGGCCATTTCACTGAGCGACCTCGAGCAGCTGCAGACCGCGCGCAACCTGGCCGAGAACGCCTACGAAAATACCCGCCGCGACCTGAGGGAAACCGAGCTGCGCGCCCCCTTCGACGGCGTCATCGGTCGCAAGCTGGTGGAAAACTTCACCCAGGTCCAGGCCAACGAGGGCGTCCTGGTGCTGCAGGACCTGCAACAACTGGAAGTGGTCGTCAACGTGCCGTCGCGCATGATCGCGCAGCGCGACCAGCAGGAGCACGCCGTCGCCCGCTTCAACCACCTCCCCGGGCGCTCGCTGCCCCTGAGCGTGCGCCATGTGGCCTCGGACCCCGACCCCCGCACCCAGACCTGGCAGGTGGTCTTTGCCATCGAGCGGCCCGAGGATCTCGACACCATCGCCATCGTCCCCGGCATGACGGCGCGGGTTACGGCGGTGCCGCCAACCCACCAGCTCATTGGTCAACCGGTGGTGATTCCGCTGGGCGCCGTGGCACCCGACAACCTCGGTGGCCAGTATGTGTGGGTGGTCAACGACGACGACCGCGCCGAAAAACGCGCCATCACCCCCGGTGAACTGCTCGGCAACCGGCTTGCCGTCGCCGAGGGTCTGCAGCCGGGTGAGCGCATCGTGGTGACCGGCCTGTCCGCCATCGAGGAAGGCATGCGGCTGCGGCCTCTGGACGGCCAGTGATGGGATTGGGGGAATTTGCCATACGCCGCGCCACCAGCCTGTGGCTGGTGATCTTCCTGCTGCTGCTCGGGGGCCTGATCAGCTACAACCAGCTGAGCCGCTTCGAGGATCCCGAGTTCTCGATCCGGGTTGCCCTGCTCAACACCCCCTACCCGGGCGCCACCACCCAGGAGGTGGCCGACGAGGTCACCGATCTGATCGAGGAGGCGGTGCAGGCGCTGCCGGAACTCAAGGAGGTGCGCTCCGTGTCGCGCCAGGGCGCCTCCGAGGTGCGGGTGGAACTCCACTTCTCCTCGGCGCGCACCCGCGCCCAGATGGAACAGACCTGGGACAAGCTGCGCCGCAAGGTAACCGACGCCGAGCGCCGCCTGCCGCCGGGTGCCGGCCCCATCACCGTCAACGACGATTTCGGCGATGTGTACGGCCTCTACTTCGCGGTCACCGGGCCGGGCTACACCGAGCGCCAACTGCGCGACTATGTGGAGATGCTGCAACGGGAGCTGGCGCTGGTGCCGGGCGTCGCCAAGGCCGCCATCATCGGCCAGCGCGACGAAGCCATCTATGTGGACGTGTCCGCCGAGCAGCTCGCCCGGGAAGGCTACAGCCTCGACACCCTGTACCGGGTGCTCGACAACCAGAACACCGTGGCCGTGGCCGGCTCCGTCACCGCCGGCGACCTGCGCATTCCGGTGATGCCCGCCCCCGGGGTGGACTCCTTCGAAGCCCTGAAAAACCTCAGCATCGGCACCGACGACGAGGGCACGGTGCTGCACCTGAGCGACATCGCCACCGTCACCCGCGACTACATCGAGCCACCGGGCATGCTGATGCGCTACAACGGCCAACGCGCCATTGGCCTGGGCGTGGCCAACATGAGCGGCGGCAACGTGGTGGCCATGGGCGAGGCGGTGATGGCCCGGCTGGCCGAGCTGGAAGACCAGCGTCCGGTGGGCATGGAGATTCACCCCATCTCGCTGCAGTCCGAATCCGTGGACGCCGCCGTCAAGCGCTTCATCAGCAACCTGCTGGCGGCCATCGCCATCGTCTACCTGGTGCTGCTGGTGTTCCTCGGCCGCCGCCCCAGCATCATCATCGGCTTTGTACTGGCGCTGACGGTGGCGGGCACCCTGTTGGCGATGCAACTCTCCGGCATCGCCATGCAGCGCATCTCCCTCGGCGCCCTGATCATCGCGCTCGGCATGCTGGTGGACAACGCCATCGTGGTCACCGACAGCATCCTGGTGCGGCTCGAAAAGGGCGAGGAGCGGCGCCAGGCCATCAACTCGGCCGTGCGCGATACCACCTGGCCCCTGTTCGGCGGCACCGTGGTGGGGATCCTCGCCTTCAGCGCCATCGGCCTGTCGCCCAGCGAGATGGGCGAATACGCCGGCTCGCTGTTCTGGGTCATCCTGTACTCCATGACCCTGAGCTGGCTGCTGGCACTGACCGTGGTGCCCATGCTGGCCTACTACTGGCTCAAACCCGTCCGCAAGAAGGGGCAACGCTCAACCCTGCTGGAGCGCTACCAACGGCTCCTCAACGCCGCCATGGCCCGCCGCGGCCTCACCATCGGCCTGTTGCTGGCGATTCTGGCCGTGGCCATGGCGGCCAGCAGCCTGATTCCCCAGGGGTTCATGCCCACCGGCGACCGGCCCCAGTTCATGATCGACATCAACCTGCCGCAGGGTTCCGACATCCGCCGCACCGAGCGGGTGCTGGCCGAGATCGAGGAGATCGTCCGCGAACACGAGGGCGTCACCCACATCACCAGCTACGCCGGCGCCGGC
>JBJHAZ010000184.1:0-5159 GCA_050485225.1 Gammaproteobacteria bacterium | reverse complement strand
GCTGGTGGCGGCGTGAGCCGGAGTGGCTCCGTCCAGTGCGGCTTGGATGAATGGCGCGTCCTCACCCAGCAGCACCAACGCACGCACGTGCGCCTGCACCGCCGTCCGCAACGGCGAGAAATCGCCGCCCTTGCCCTGTCCTCCGGCGATCAGCACCAGATTCCGCCCCGAGCCGAGGCCCTCGATCGCGGCCAGCGTCGCGCCCACATTGGTGGCCTTGGAATCATTGACCCAGGCCACACCGGCCGACTCGGCCACCAGCTCGCAGCGATGGGGCAGGCCCGGAAAACGGCGCAGCGCCTCCAGCATCGCCGGCATGGGCAGGCCCGCGAGATCTCCGAGCGCCAGTGCCGCCAGGGCATTGGCCAGATTGTGCCGGCCGCGCATGGCCACCTCGGCTACCGGGAGCAGGGGTGTGAATTCACGCCAGATCCAGAGCTCGGCCTCACCGCCCTCACCCGCATCCCGGGCAGCCACGCCGAAGCCGCGAAAGTCCGGCTTGTCGAGACCAAAACTCCACTGGGGCACGGTTTCCGGCAGCAACGGGCGGGAAAGTGCATCCGCTCGGTTGAATACCGCCTTGCGCACGCCACGGAAGATGCGGTGCTTGGCCTGATGGTAGGCCTGCAGGCTGTCGTAGCGATCCATGTGATCCGGCGACAGGTTCAGCACGCAGGCCACCTCGGCACGCAGGTCGAGGCAGGTTTCCAGCTGGAAGCTGGACAGCTCGAGCACATAGAGGTCAACGGCGTCGTCGAGCAGATCCAGTGCCGGGGTGCCGAGATTGCCGCCCACCGCCACCTTGCGGCCGGCAATGCGGGCCATCTCCCCCACCAGCGTGGTGACCGTGCTCTTGCCGTTCGAGCCGGTGATGGCAACGATGGGGGCACGGGCCTCCCGGGCAAACAGCTCGATATCCCCCACCACCGGGACACCGGCGGCCACGGCCGCCTGGATGTCGGCCCGCATGAGCGGCAGGCCCGGGCTGAGAACGATGCGGCTGGCCGAACAGAAAAGCTCTGCGCCGAAGTGATCACTCGCCAGCACCCGTCCGGGGAAGGCGGTCTCGGCCTCCGCCAGCCCGGCGGGCGCGGGGCGGCTGTCCACCAGCACGAACGGCTGCCCGCGGCGCGACAGATGGCGCGCCACCGACAGGCCGGTGACGCCGATACCGGCGATCACCGTGGTTGCATTGCTGGCTATCAGTTCCAACTCCGGTCTCCGTTCCGTCAGCGCAGCTTGAGGGTGATGAGGCCGAACAGCACCAGCATCACCGTGATGATCCAGAACCGCACGATCACCCGGGGCTCGGGCCACCCCTTGAGTTCAAAGTGGTGATGCAGTGGCGCCATGCGGAAGATGCGCCGGCCGGTGAGCTTGAAGGAGGCCACCTGCATGATCACCGACAGGGTTTCCATCACGAACACGCCGGCCATGATGAAAAAGACGATCTCGTGGCGCACGATCACCGCCACCACGCCCAGCGCCGCGCCCAGCGCCAGCGCGCCCACGTCGCCCATGAACACCTGGGCCGGGTAGGTGTTGAACCAGAGAAAGCCCAGGCCGGCGCCCCCGAGGGCGGCGCAGAACACCACCAGCTCACCGGTGCCCGGCACATAGGGGATGTGGAGGTAGTTGGCGATCTGGATATTGCCCACTACATAGGCGAGCACCCCCAGCGCGCCACCGATCAGCACCGTGGGCATGATGGCGAGCCCATCGAGACCGTCGGTCAGGTTGACGGCGTTGCTGCTGCCCACGATCACGAAATAGGTCAGCACCACATAGAACAGACCCAATTCCAGGCTGAAGTACTTGAAAAAGGGCACGATCAGCTGGGTGGCTTCGGGCACGTCGGCGGTCACGTACAGAAAGATCGCGGCACCCAGCCCGCCGATGGACTGCCAGAAGTATTTCCAACGCGCCGGCAAGCCGCGCGAATTCCGGTGCACCACCTTGCGGTAGTCATCGACCCAACCCACCGCACCGAAGATGAAGGTCACGCCCAGCACTACCCACACGTAGCGGTTACTCAGGTCGGACCACAGCAGGGTACTGATGAAAATGGCGCTGAGAATCAGCGCGCCACCCATGGTGGGCGTGCCGGACTTGGCCAGATGACTCTGCGGCCCATCGTCGCGCACCGCCTGGCCGATCTGCAGGCTCTGCAGTCGTGCGATCATGCGCGGCCCCAGCACCAGCGACATGCCCAGCGCCGTCAGCACACCGAGAATGGCCCGGAAGGTCAGGTACTCCACCACTCCGAAGGCGCGCACATACTCTTGCAGCAACTGGGAAAGCCACAGCAGCATCAGGTGTTCTCCTCTGTCAGCGCCGCGACCACGGCTTCCATCCCGGCGCTGCGGGAACCCTTGACCAGCACGGTGACCGTCGGCTCGAGCAACGGCCGGAGGGCCACGGCCAGACTGTTGCGATCCTCGAAGTGGCGCGCGGCACCGGCAAACCCGACGCAGGCGTACGCGCTGAGCCGACCCACGGCCCACAGTTCGTCGATACCCTGCTGGCGGGCGTACTCACCCACTTCCCGGTGCAACTCGGCCTCGGACGCGCCCAGCTCGCCCATGTCGCCGAGGACCAGCACCCGACGACCGTCGAAGCGCGCGAGGGTGTCGATGGCCGCACGCACGGACCCGGGGTTGGCGTTGTAGGAGTCGTCGATCAGCCGGGCACCGCCGGCACCGGTGCAGACGCGCATGCGACCGCCCACGGTGGAAACCTGGGCCAGCCCCTCGCCGATCCGCGCCATGGGCGCGCCGACCGCCAGCGCACAAGCGGCGGCGGCGAGGGCGTTGTGGACATTGTGACGGCCAGGTAGCGGCAGACTGACCGCCACGGTCTCGCCCTTGAGATCGAGCACGAAGTGGCAGCAGCCGTCCTCATCCATGCGAATATCCCGGGCGCGCACATCGGCCCGCTCGGCCGCGACACCGTAGCTGATGCGCACGGTTTCACCCAGTGCGTCGAGCCAGCCACCGGCAAAGGGTTCGTCGAGGTTGACCACGGCCACACCGCCCTCGCCCAGCCCACGGTAGATCTCGCCCTTGGCGCGCGCGGTTCCCTCGAGACTGCCGAATCCGGCCAGGTGTGCCGCGCCGATGTTGTTGACCAGTGCCACGTCGGGGCGCGCCCAACGGCAGTAGGAGGCGATCTCGCCGGCCGCGCTGGCGCCCATCTCGATGACCGCATAGCGGTGCTCGGGGGCAAGCCCCAGCAACGTCAGGGGGACGCCGATGTGATTGTTGAGATTGCCGCGCGTGGCCAGGGTCGGACCGCAGCGCGACAGGATCGCTGCGGTCATCTCCTTGACGGTGGTCTTGCCGCTGCTGCCAGTGATGGCAATCGCCGGCCCCGCGAAACGCTCGCGATTGACCAGCGCAATCTGACCGAGCGCCTCAGTGGTGTCGGGCACCACCCACTGGGGCAGCGACAGGGTGCGATTCGGCGTGTCCACCACCAGACCACAGGCGCGCGGCGCCACGTCCGCGAGGTAATCATGGCCGTCGAAGTGCTCACCACGCAGTGCGACAAACAGTGCCCCATCGGGCAGGGCATCCAGCAACAGCCGGGCGTCGTCGACCAGGACGCGGACGTTTCGAAGCTCCAGACGCTCGACCTCGGCGAGCAGACTGGCGACGCCGTTCAGATAGGGCTCGACGCCGAGGTGCGTGGCCGTCGGGCCGAGGCCGAGGCGGAGGAGGAGGCGATCTCCTACGTGCGCCGGGTCCTCCAGGGTCGCTTGGACATCCTCCGCGCCGAGCTGCGTCACCGGGAGCAGGCCGACAACGCCGCGGCCGGTGACCTGCTCGCGCAGCTCTCGTCGGTGCTGAGCGACCACGCGGCGGGGGAACGGGATGTGCTCGGATCACGCGCCACGCGTCTGCGCGTCCCGAGCGGGACCGAACCGCACGAGCGCCGTCTGGACGAGGTGGTCGGGGGTGCCAGCTTCGACGATCTGAGCCACCTCGACGTCGCCACGTTGGAGGGGTTCGTGGAGCGACTGGGGCAGCACGAGGCGGAGCTGTCCCGCATCCGCCGGCAGCTGTTCGAGCGGATCGACGCCCTCCGCAGTGAACTGGCCGCGCGCTACAAGGATGGGCGTGCCGTGATCAGCGACCTGCTCGCTGAGACCTGATGGGGTCGGGTGCGGTCGCCCTGCAGCGGCGGGTCCTCCTGGTCGACGACGACCCGCTCCTGTTGGAGGTGCTCACGACCGTCCTCGACCTCGAGGAGTTCGAGGTGGTGGCGGCAGCCGACGGGGAGACGGCACTGGACCTGGCGGCCCGCGAGCGGATCGACCTCGTCGTCTGCGACGTCCGGATGCCCGGGACCGACGGCATCGAGGTCTGTCGTCGCCTGAAGGCCGACCCCACGACGGCCGACGTCCCCGTCATCCTCCTGACGGGCAAGGACACCGCCGAGGGGCGTGCCGCCGGCGAGGCGGCGGGCTGCGACGCCTACGTGACCAAGCCGTTCAGCGCGCTCGAGTTGCTGGACGTCATGCGAGGGCTCGCCGCCCCGGAACGGTCCCGCGACGACGACGGCTCCGTGGAGCGGTGACATGGAACCGCCCCAGGCCGACGAGTTGGAGCGCGCCCGCCGGCAGCTGGCGGTTCGCCGACGACCTGCGGTCGATGCTCCGGCGGGAGCGCGAACTGCGACGGGAAGCGGAGGATGCGTACCGCACCCTGCAGGGGTCGTACACCCGCATGGTCCGCTCCCTCGCGGAGACCTGTGAGGCCAAGGACCCCTACACCCGTCGCCACCTGGACCGGACCTACCAGTACGCGATGCTGCTCATCGGTCGCGTCGCACCCGAGTACGCGCAGCGAGCCGAGATCGGGTACGGGTTCCTGCTGCACGACATCGGCAAGGTCGGCATCCCCGAAACGGTGCTGAACAAGCCCGGCCCGCTCACCGACGAGGAGTGGGCCGTCATGCGCACCCACCCCATCATCGGTGAGGAGATCGTGCGTCCGCTGCAGTTCCTCGGTGACGCCGTCAGGATCGTCCGCTCGCACCACGAGCGTTGGGACGGAGGTGGCTACCCCGAGGGCCTCCTGGGTGAGCAGACCTTCCTGCCCGCCCGGGTCTTCATGCTGGCCGATACGTTCGATGCCATGACCACCGACCGCCCGTAC
>JBJHAZ010000183.1:0-5182 GCA_050485225.1 Gammaproteobacteria bacterium | reverse complement strand
CACCACCCTGGAGCACGAGGTGCCCCACACCTCCAGCGAAGAGACCTTCCGCGGCATCGTGTCCGACAGGGCGCGCGCCGTGTTCAACGGTCGCATCCACATTCACCGCGACGCCCAGAAAACCAGTGCGCACCTGAGCAATCGCAATCTGCTGACCAGCAATACGGCCGAGGTCGACACCAAGCCCGAGCTGGAGATCTATGCCGACGATGTGCAGTGCTCCCACGGCGCGACCGTGGCCCAGCTCGACGCCGGTGAACTCCACTATCTGCGCACTCGGGGTATATCGCGTCAGGAAGCACTGGTGCTGCTGAGCTTCGGCTTTATCAACGAACTGCTCAACCGCTTCCGCCACGAACCGGTGCGTCAGTTCCTGCGGCCGCAGCTGGCGGCCCTGTTCGCCCGTGACCCCGACCTGACGAGGCACCTGCTATGAATCAGGCGCATAACGTGAGCCGACCCGTGGCAGGGTTCGATGTGGCGGCGGTTCGCCGGGATTTCCCGATCCTGTGGCGCGAGGCGAACGGTCAGCCGCTGGTGTACCTCGACAACGCGGCGACGACCCAGAAGCCGCAGGCGATGATCGACGCCATCAGCGACTACTACTGCCGGTACAACGCCAATGTCCACCGCGCGGCCCATGTGCTGAGCGACGAGGCCACCCAGGCGTTCGAGGGTGCGCGGGATACGGTCGCCCGCTTCATCAACAGCCCGGCGGCCCGCCAGGTGATCTGGACCCGCGGCACCACCGAGGCGATCAACCTGGTGGCTGCCACCTGGGGACGAACTCACCTCGGCCCCGGTGACCGGGTGCTGGTGCCCGCCCTCGAGCATCACTCCAACATCGTGCCCTGGCAGATGGTGGCGGCCGAAACCGGCGCCGAAGTGTTGCCCATTGATGTCAATGCCGCCGGCGAGGTGGATCTTGCCGCGCTGGAAGTGCTGCTCGACGAACGGGTCAAACTGGTCGCGCTGACCCATGTTTCCAATGCACTCGGCACCGTCAATCCGGTGCGCGAAGTGGCGGCCCTGGCCCGTCGGGTCGGCGCCCTGGTGCTGGTGGATGGCGCCCAGGCCGTGGCCCATGAACCGGTTGATGTGCAGGCGCTCGGGTGCGACTTCTACGCCTTTTCCGGCCACAAGGTGTTCGGCCCGACGGGCATCGGCGTGTTGTGGGGCCGGGAAGAGCTGCTCGATGCCATGCCGCCCTACCAGGGCGGCGGTGAAATGATCGAAACGGTGCGGTTCGAGGGCACCACCTGGAATGCCCTGCCCTACAAGTTCGAGGCCGGTACGCCCGATATCGCCGGCGCCATTGGCCTGGCGGCTGCGCTGCGTTATCTGGAAGGGCTGGATCGCGCCGCGATCGCCGCGCACGAAGCCCGCCTGCTCGAGTACACCTGGGAACGTGCCGCCGGGTTCGAAGGGCTGCGGCGTATCGGCGAGGCCAGCCGGATTGCCGGCGTGTTCAGCTTCCTGCTGGAGGGAGCTCATCCCTCGGATGTGGGCATGCTGCTCGACCAGCAGGGTGTGGCGGTGCGGACCGGTCACCACTGCGCCCAGCCGTTGATGGCCCGCTATGGCATCCCGGGTACGGTGCGTGCATCCTTTGCACTGTACAACACCGTCGAGGATGTGGACCGTCTGTTTGCCGCGCTGGAGAAAGCGCGCAGTTTTCTGGTCTGATTGAGTGTCCACCGAACGCTTTGGATGAACGAGTGCCTATGAGTGTCGAAACCTTTGATGTGCAGGCCCAGGCCCCCGGGGCGGTGACCGTCACCCCGGCGGCGGCCGAGCACTTTCGCAAGCAGTTGGTATCCGGCGACCACGCTGGCGTGCGCCTGAGTCTCAAGAAAAGTGGCTGCACCGGCTACAAGTACGTGATCGAGGAAGTTCCGGCTCCTGAGTCGGACGACGTGGTGATCGAGCTGGACAACGGCGTCAGCCTGTTCCTGAGCGCCCGCGATGTGGGGGCGCTCAACGGCATGGAGCTCGACTACGTGCAGGAAGGTATCAACCGCAAGCTGGTGATCAACAACCCCAATGCCAAGGACGCCTGTGGCTGCGGGGAAAGCTTCAGTTTCGAATAGGGGTGCACGCTCTTGGCTGAACAGCGAGTTGTTTCCACCCTGCGGGACTGCCCGGCTCGCCGGGTGCCCACGGGTGATCCCGTGACCATCCCCGCCAACAACTTCATCACCATCACCCAATCCCTGGGCGGCAACTACACCGTGGTGTACCGCGGCAACATGCTGCGGGTCGACGGCACGGATGCGGACGCCCTCGGTCTCGAGAAGCAGGAACTGCACTTCGAGGACCGCGGCGATGGCCGTATCCACGAGGATCAGGTCTGGCAAGCCCTCGAGACCGTCTATGACCCCGAGATCCCCGTGAACCTGCGCAGCCTCGGTCTGATCTATCGCCTGGATATCGATCAGGAGCGCCGTGCCGTGCGCATCGACATGACCCTGACCGCGCCGGGCTGTGGCATGGGCCCGGTTCTGATGGGGGATGTGGAATACCGGGTTGCCCAGGTACCGAACGTGGACCGGGTCGAGGTGGAGCTGGTTTTCGATCCGCCCTGGAGTCGCGACATGATGTCGGAAGAGGCCCAGCTCGAAACCGGCATGTTCTACTGAGTACCGCCCCTGCGGCGGTGCCCGCCGACCCACCGGGAGGGCGATTTGTGCCACAATTCGCCTTCCGACATCCCTTGCCAACCTGATCTGTCCATGAATTCGAACCCCTTCGGCACCGACATCACCGCAGACGACATCATCGATACCCTCGGTTTCTTCGACACCTGGGAAGAGCGTTACAAGTACATCATCGACCTCGGCAAGGAGCTGCCCGCGATGGACGAGGCCAAGAAGGACGAGGCCCATCTGGTGCGGGGCTGCCAGAGCCAGGTGTGGATCGACTGTCGCCACGAGGCGGGCCGCCTGTGGTTCGAGAGCGACAGCGACGCCTTCATCGTCAAGGGCCTGCTGGGGGTGGTGCTGGCGGCCTACAACGGTCGGCAGCCCAGTGAAATTCTCGATTTCGACATCGAGGGATACTTTCAGCAGCTCGACCTCCTCAAGCACCTCAGTCCGACCCGGGGCAACGGCCTGCGCGCCATGGTCAAGCGCATTCGCGCGGAAGCCGAGGCGGCTTGATCGCCTGGCGCCACGCGCTGCCGTCCTGCTGCCTCGGGCCGGTGGATGACCCTCATGCCCGGCCAGGCAACGGGCCGCTCCTCCCAGTCAAGTCCCAAGTCAGCAGAAGTACAGGTTTTAACTACCATTCTTGATCCAAATCAGTAAAATCCATCAGCTCTGCACACACCAAATCCCACGGAGAGAGACATGGTAACCAGACCCGAGATCCCCGCAGATCTGTACTACGATCCTTACGATCCCCAAATCGACAAAGATCCCTATTCGGTCTGGAAGCGCCTGCGCGACGAAGCGCCGCTGTACTACAACGAGAAGTACGACTTCTACGCCCTGAGCCGCTATCAGGACGTACAGGAAGGCCTGAAGGACTGGGAAAGCTACAGCTCCGCCCGGGGCACCCTCCTTGAGCTGATCAGGACCGGCCCCGACGGCGGCATGGGCCAGTTCGGTGACGGCAACCTCGGCATGATGATCTTCAGTGACCCGCCCGGCCACGACATCGCCCGCCGGCTGGTGGCCGACCGCTTCTCGCCCCGCGCCGTCCAGGCCTTCGAGGACCGCGCCCGGCATCTGGCCAACCACTTTCTCGATCAGGTGGAAGGCAAATCCGAGTTCGACCTCGTGGACGACATCATCCGTCCGATCCCGCCCATGATGATCGGTCATATCCTCGGTGTACCCGAGGAAGATCAGGCCGACCTCGGCCGTCTGGTGGATGCCTCGCTGGCCTATGATCCCAGCAAGGGTTCCGACGAGATCGTCGACGGCGTGCGCCAGGGCAACGAGAGCCACATGGCCATCGCCAAGTACATCGGCGAGCTGATCGCCAAGCGTACCGCCAACCCCACCGACGACCTCGCCTCGCTGCTGGTGCAGGCCGAGCTCAACCTGCCCGACGGCACCAAGCGCAAGCTGGATATGCGCGAAGTGATCAGCTTCTTCATGCTGCTGCAGAGCGCCGGCTCCGAAACCACCGCCCGCGCCCTCGCCTGGGCCGGTGTGTTGCTGGCGCGGTATCCCGAACAGCGCAAGAAGCTGGTGGACGATCCGTCCAAGATCAACGCCGCGGTGGAGGAACTGCTGCGCTACGAACCGCCGACGCCCATTCAGGCGCGCTACGTGACCCGCGATGTGGAATGGCATGGCTTCACCGTGCCGAAGGACTCCAAGATCGCGTTTCTGAACGGTTCCGCCGGTCGCGACGAGCGCCAGTATGAAAATCCCGACGTGTTCGACGTGGACCGCAAGCAGCCGCTGCGCCACCTCAGCTTCGGCTTCGGCACCCACATCTGTCTCGGTGCCTCGCTGGCTCGCCTGGAGCTGCGGGTGGTGCTCGAGGAACTGCTCAAGCGCTACCCCGAATGGCATGTGGACGAGTCGAAGATCGAGCTGGTGCTGACCACTACCGTACGTGGTCCGGCACACGTTCCGGTCAAGGTCTGATCCGTCAATAACCGGGAGCGGTCGCTCCCGGCACGCCAAAGGCCCGGCCAGGCGATCCTGTCCGGGCTTTTTTGTATCCGTGATTGCGGGATCCGGGCCGCTCAGGCCTTGCGGGTGACCTTGGGGCGCTTGCGGTTGGGGTACAGCGTCCGGCACAGCTCACAGCGGGTGCCGTCGCAGCCGCGTGCACTGCAGAATTCCCGTCCGTAGTAGATGATCTGCAGGTGCAGGTCGTTCCAGGATTCCCGTGGGAACAGGCGTTTCAGATCCCGTTCGGTCTGGGTCACGCTGCGGCCGTCGCTGAGCCCCCAGCGCTGGGCGAGGCGGTGGATGTGGGTGTCGACGGGAAAGGCCGGTACCCCGAACGCCTGCGACATGACCACGCTGGCGGTCTTGTGGCCCACGCCGGGCAGGGTTTCCAGCTGCTCCAGATCAGCGGGCACCTGGCCGTCGTGCTGTTCGATCAGCATCTGCGAGAGCCGGACGATGGCCTTGGATTTCTGGGGCGCCAGGCCGCAGGGCCGCACGATCTCGTAGACAGTCTCTACTGGCAAGCGGGCCATGTCTGTGGGGTTGTCGGC
>JBJHAZ010000182.1:0-5183 GCA_050485225.1 Gammaproteobacteria bacterium | reverse complement strand
AAAGTGCTGTGTGTCGATGATTCGGCACTGATCCGGGATCTGCTCAGGGAAATCATCAATGAGCACCCGGACATGGAAGTGGTGGCGGTGGCGCCGGACCCGCTGGTGGCCCGCGACCTGATCAAGCAGCACAACCCGGATGTCCTGACCCTCGACGTCGAGATGCCCCGCATGGACGGGCTGGATTTTCTCGAGCGGCTCATGCGACTGCGGCCCATGCCGGTGTTGATGGTGTCTTCCCTCACCCGAGAGGGGTCGGAGGTGACGCTGCGGGCCCTGGAGCTGGGCGCGCTGGATTTTGTGGAAAAGCCCTCGCTCGGGATCCGGGCGGGCATGATGGAGTACAGCCAGCAGATCGCGGACAAGATCCGTGCGGCGGCCAGCGCCAAGCCGCGAGCTGCTGCGCCGCGGGATGCAGTGCCGAAGACGGCACTGAAGGTGCCGCTGCAGACCAGCGAGAAACTGCTGATCATCGGTGCCTCCACCGGGGGCACCGAGGCGATACGGACCGTGCTGGAACCGCTGCCGAGCAACAGCCCGGCGGTACTGATTGCCCAGCACATGCCGGGCGGGTTTACCAAATCCTTTGCCACGCGACTCGACAAGTTGTGTCGTGTGTCCGTCAAGGAGGCCGAGGACGGCGAACGCATTCTGCCGGGCCATGTGTACATCGCCCCGGGAGATGCGCATCTCAAGGTGGCCAAGAGCGGTGCCAACTATGTGGTGGAGCTCGACAATGGGCCGCCGGTGAATCGCCATCGTCCGTCTGTCGACGTGTTGTTCCATTCGGCGGCCCGGCAGGCCGGTCGCAACGCTGTTGGTGTCATCCTTACGGGGATGGGCAAGGACGGCGCCGCCGGATTGCTGGCCATGAAGGAGGCCGGCGCGCCGACGGTGGCCCAGAACGAGGCCACCTGTGTGGTCTACGGTATGCCCCGCGAAGCCGTGCACATCGGCGCCGCGGGGGAGGTGCTGCCGCTGGACGACATCGCGCCGCGACTGATGGAGCTGGTGGCGGAGTCGGGCCGGGCTCAGCGGGTCTGATCCGATAACAGGCCGCAGATTTGGCGGCTCACAGATAATACTCATATAGGAAGGGCAGAGATGATCAAGATGCTGCGCAATCTGAAAATCAACACGGCGTTGTCGAGCGTGCTGGGACTGTTCGCTGCGATGGTGGTGCTGGTGGCCGTGCTGGGTTTTATAACCTCCAGTGTGGTCAATACCAGCCTGACCCTTATCCAGCAAATCAACGTCCAGCAGCTCAACTCCATCAACCGTGCCGACTCCCAGCTCAATGCCGCCCAGGTGAATCTGGCCGCGGCCCAGGACTATCTGCGCGGTGATCGGCAGGCCCAGGGCGAGCGACGCCTGCTGGCGGCGGAAATTCAGCTGGAGGAGGCCGAGGCCTTCTTCCAGCTGTTCGTGGATGCGCCCAAGACCGAGCAGGGTCAGGTACTGGCCGCCGATATGGAAGGCGATTTCGTCGACGTGCTCGAGATGGTGAAGGAGCAGCTGGATGCGCTGCGCATCAATGATTTCGACGACTACAACGCCCTTTCGGAGATGCTGATCCCCGCCGCAGACGCGCTGGCCGAGAGCATGGCCAACTTCGTGCAATATGCTGCACAGCGTATTCAGGAGCGCCTGGCTCACCAGGACCGGGTAGAGAACATCATCATCGCCGTCGAGGTGGGTGTGTTCATCCTGGTGGCCCTGCTGTTGGCTCTCGTCTACGCCGGTATGAGAAAGGTGGTGGTGGAGCCGCTCCAGCTGGCCGCGACCAACCTCAATTCCATTGCCAAGGCCGATCTGTCGCGCACGATTCCTGAAATGGGCAAGAACGAGATCGGCACCCTGTTCAAGTCCATGAATGCCATGCAGCGCAGCCTGACCAGGATTGTTGGCGGCGTGCGCGAGGCGAGCGATTCCATCCACGTGGGCGCCACCGAGATTGCCAGCGGCAACTCGGATCTGTCATCGCGCACCGAGCAGCAGGCGGCCGCCCTCGAGGAAACCGCCGCCAGCATGGAGCAGCTCACCGCTACTGTGAAACAGAACGCCGACAACGCCCGTCAGGCCAGCACCCTCGCCAAGGATGCCTCCACCACAGCTACCCGCGGTGGAGAGGTAGTGGATGAGGTGATCGACACCATGCGTGGCATCTCCACCAGCTCCAAGGAAATTGCCGACATCACCGGCCTGATCGATTCCATCGCCTTCCAGACCAACATCCTGGCCCTGAATGCGTCGGTGGAAGCGGCGCGCGCCGGCGAGCAGGGTCGCGGTTTTGCCGTGGTCGCCGGTGAGGTCCGCAATCTCGCCGGGCGCAGTGCCGAGGCGGCCCGCGATATCAAGGCGCTCATCGACAACTCCGTGCAGCAGGTCCAGAAGGGCTCGAATCTGGTGGAGCAGGCGGGCAGTACCATGAAGGACGTGGTGGCCGCGGTCAAACGCGTCACCGATATCATGGACGAGATCTCCGCCGCCTCCCAGGAGCAGAGCGGTGGTATCGAGCAGGTGAGCCAGGCCGTCAGCGAGATGGACAAGGTGACCCAGCAGAACGCCGCGCTGGTTCAGGAAGCGGCCGCAGCCGCGTCCTCGCTCGAAGAACAGGCCCAGCGCCTCGAACAGGTGGTATCGGTCTTTCGTCTGATCACGGACAGCGGCCGCGCGCCGGTCACAGTCGACAATGAGCCCGAGCACCCGGAAAGCGACGAATCGGCAGAGTACGACAGTGATCACCGTGGCGAATACGATGACGCAGCCGATGGTCAGCAGGACGCCGACAGCCACAAGGTGGTGCGCCTGAGTGACAAGCCTCGCCATCAGCCCGAGAGCAGCCCGTCCCGACCACCGGCGGCGAAAGCGGCCCAGGGGCGCAACAGTCGCGCCGACGAGGACGACTGGGAAGAGTTTTAACCGGCTGCCGGATCGCGCAGCCAATTCACAGTCCGGAACACTGAGAGAGCATCCATGGACAAGAATATGAGCATCCTGGTAGTGGACGATTTCCCTACCATGCGCCGCATCGTGCGCACCCTTCTGAAGGAACTCGGCTTTGCCAATGTGGACGAGGCCGAAGACGGCA
Organism: Gammaproteobacteria bacterium; assembly: GCA_050485225.1. Taxonomy (GTDB): domain Bacteria; phylum Pseudomonadota; class Gammaproteobacteria; order Pseudomonadales; family Porticoccaceae; genus JBJHAZ01. The sequence goes on along the minus strand of JBJHAZ010000182.1, from coordinate 2,092 downwards.
ACGAAGCCCTGTCGAAGCTGCGCAGCGGCAGTTTCGAACTGGTGGTGTCCGACTGGAACATGCCCAACCTCGACGGCCTGGAAATGCTCAAGCAGATCCGCGCCGACGATGCCCTGAAGCACCTGCCGGTACTGATGGTCACCGCCGAGGCCAAGAAGGAAAACATCATTGCTGCCGCCCAGGCCGGCGCCAGCGGATACGTGGTCAAGCCGTTCACCGCCGCCACCCTGGAAGAAAAACTGAACAAGATTTTCGAGAAGCTGGCCAAGTAATTTCGGGCCGCGGCTCTGAACAGGAGATGAAAGATGAGTGGTGCACAGGAATCGCCCGTCAAACCCGATGACCAGGGCGACGATATCGTCCACCGCATCGGTCACCTGGTGCGCATGCTGCGCGAAAGCATGCGCGAGCTGGGGTTGGACAAGGAGGTGGAGAAGGCGGCCCAGGCGATTCCCGATGCCCGCGATCGCCTCAGTTACATCGCCAACATGACCGAGCAGGCCGCCGAGCGTGCGCTCAACGCCATCGACCGGGCCCAACCATTGCAGGAAAAAATCAGCGCCCGGGCCAAGGAACTCGACGCCCGCTGGGATGCCTGGTTCGAGGATCCCATGGAGTTGGATCAGGCCAAGGAGCTGGTGACCGAAACCCGCACCTTCCTGGCCGAAGCGCCCGAGTTGGCCGACAACACCAACAAGGAGCTGCTCGAGATCATGATGGCCCAGGACTTCCAGGACCTGACCGGCCAGGTGGTCAAGCGGATGATGGAAGTGATCCGCGAGATGGAGTTCCAGTTGCTGCAGGTGTTGCTCGACAGCGTTCCAGAGGAGGTCGAGCGCCAGGATCTGCAGCGCCGCACCAACGAGATCAAGCACGCGCAGGACCTGAAGTCCACCTCGCTGCTCAATGGTCCCCAGGTACGCGAGGACGCGCCCGACGTGGTCAGCAGCCAGGACCAGGTGGACGACCTGCTGTCTGAGCTCGGCTTCTGAACAGGAAGCTCGTCGGCGACCGGGACTGCCACAGGAGGTTCCGGTTGTCGATGACCGTTTATCCCCTCCAGTCGACAGGTCATCGCTCCCCGGTTGTGGCCAGTTGGCCAATCCCTCAGAGTCCTCCTGCGTAGACGGATGCCATGGCGCAGCCAGAATTCAACTTCTCCCCATTGATCGGACGAGGTTGGGCTGCAGGCAGATATTCCGCTGAATGAAGTGCGATTTCCGAACGGAACAGAGAGTGGACCGCAGAGTTCGCCGACAGGATTTGGAAACGCGGGAAGGGTGGTTGACCTCATATTTCAATAAGCACCGCAGAGTGCACTAACAGGGCAGTCAACCGCCGGGATCTCTTCAGGTGACGGACAGTCATCAGGGAACTGGGTGCAATTGTGTCAGAAAAAAGTCTCGTGCTTGAAATGCGGCAGGTACAACTCGCGATTGAGTTGATCGAGCTGGGTGCTCGCCTGCAGGTTCTGGAATCCGAAACCGATTTGAGTCGCGGTCGGCTGATCAAGCTCTACAAGGAAATTCGCGGCATGTCGCCCCCCAAGGGGATGCTGCCATTCTCCACCGACTGGTTCATCACATGGATGCCCAACATCCATTCGTCGCTGTTCTACAACATCTACCGTCAGTTGCACGACAGCATGGGTGGCAACCGCATGGAGTCGGTGGTGCGTGCCTACCGGCTCTACCTCGAGCAGATCTCCCTCGACGACGGCGAGCCGGTGCTGGGGCTGACCCGCGCCTGGACCCTGGTGCGGTTCTTCGAAAGCGAGATGCTGGAGCTGGCGCCGTGCACCAGCTGCGGCGGTCACTTCGTGGTTCATGCGCACAGCCCCGTGCAGGATTTCGTGTGCGGTATCTGCATGCCGCCCTCCCGCGCCGGCAAGACCGGCAAGGCCCGTCGCGCTCGTCGTGCCGGTGAGCGCGAGCAGCCGGCCCTGGCCGCAGTAGGTGGTGGCAAGGCGCGCTGATTCCTGCACCACCGATCCTCTTCCCCGGCCCCGTGGCTCGCTGAATAAGCGGCCCACGGGGCTTCTTTTTGGCGGTTTGGTTTATGGCCCGCCCGCGCAGAATACCTGTTTGGAAAG
>JBJHAZ010000181.1:0-5196 GCA_050485225.1 Gammaproteobacteria bacterium | reverse complement strand
GTCTGGGAAGGTGCGGAAGGCCTTGAGTGGACGCTGCCGACCCCGCTGCCCTACCACACCTTCTCCAAGCCGCCTGAAGTGAAGTAAGGCGCTCGGTCTCCGTAGGCCCATACTCGATCGACACAGAGGAGCAGAAACATGACTTCGCGAACCAATACCAGGCTGGTTGCCAAACTGCTGGGTGTTTCCGTGAGCATGTTTCTGTTTGCCTACTTCGTCATGCCGCCCCTCTATATCGTTTTCTGCGATATCACCGGACTGGGCGGCAGGACCGGAGCGATCTCCGAGTATGAGGTCGAGGCGGCGGGTGTTGATGAGTCGCGCACCGTCAAGGTGGTGTTCGTGGCGACCAACAACGCCGAGATGCCCTGGGAGTTTGCGCCGTCCACCCACGAGGTAACGGTCAACCCCGGCAAGCCGACGCTGGTGACCTACACCGTCAAGAACCCCACCGACCGCGACATGGTGGCTCAGGCCATACCCAGCCTGGCGCCCAACAATTCGGCCCGATACTTCAACAAGACCGAGTGCTTCTGCTTCGAGAGCCAGCCCCTCAAGGCGGGTGAATCGGCGGAGCTGCCCCTGGTCTTCATCGTGGATCGGGATCTGCCTCGCTCGGTGAATACGGTGATCCTCTCCTACACCATTTTTGATATTACTGATCGCGACCCGAAACGGGTGGCGCAACTGAATTGAAATAACTCGCCCCAAGGCGGGAGACAGGCGGAGAATAGAAAATGGCCTCTGAAAGCAACTATTACGTACCGGAACAGAGCAAGCTGCCCATGGCGATGGGCATCAGCCTGGGCGTCATGGCCTGGGGTGCTGGCGGCGTTTTCGTCGGGAACAGCCCGCTGATCCTCATCATCGGCCTGCTGGCCATTGCTGCGACCATGTGGGTCTGGTTCAGTCAGGTGATCGCCGAAAACCGTGCCGGCCTCAACAATGCCCAGGTCAAGCGCTCCTACGTGTGGGGCATGGGCTGGTTCATCTTCTCCGAGGTGATGTTCTTCGCGGCCTTTTTCGGTGCACTGTTCTATGTGCGGGTTTTTGCACTGCCCTGGCTGGGCGGCGAAGGCAAGGGCGCCATGAACCCCGAGCTGCTGTGGGAAGGCTTCGAGGCGGCCTGGCCCCTGATGATTACCCCCGAGCAGGCCGTCAGTGGCGACGCCGCCAAGTTCACCGGTCCGGACGCGACCATGAGCCCCTGGGGCCTGCCGCTGATCAACACCATCATCCTGATGACTTCCAGTATCACGGTGCACTTTGCCCACACGGCCATCAAGAACGACAACCGCAAGGGCTTCATCAACTGGCTGCTGCTCACCGTGGTGCTGGCGACCGTGTTCCTGTTCGTTCAGGGCTACGAGTACATCCACGCCTATCGTGACCTCGGCCTGACCCTGGAGTCCGGTATCTACGGCACGACCTTCTTCCTGCTCACCGGTTTCCACGGCATTCACGTGCTGCTCGGGACCCTGATGCTGGGCGTGCAGCTGATTCGGGCCATCAAGGGGCATTTCAGCTCCAAGGATCAGTTCGGCTTCGAGGCCTCATCCTGGTACTGGCACTTCGTCGATGTGGTCTGGGTGGGCCTGTTCATCTTCGTCTACGTGATGGGCTGATCCGTCACCCTCCCCCACCAAGACCAATAAAAAAGACCGGGGCTCTCCCCGGTCTTTTTTTACCTGTCGAACGGGTGACTCGGTTCAGGGTTCGCCCTGCTCCACCGGGCCGGGCTGCTGGGGGCGATCCCAGGGTGCGGTACTGGTGAACTGCCCGGTCGCGAAGCCGTAGATCAGCGTGGCGGCGAGCAATACGGCCAGTGAAATCCGGACACCGAGGGCATACAGGAGGCGTTTGCGCTCGTTACCCAGGTCCTTGAACAGATAGGTGAGTGCGCTGCTGAGGCTCACCAGCATCAGGGCGAACAACACCAGCACCAGTACTTTCAACCACATACGATCGGCTCCACGGCAAGACTTGCAAGGGCGCATTTAATCACAGATGGCTCGACTCACACACAACAGGGCGGCCCGATGAGCCCGGTATCCTTTCGCTGGCAATGGCACTGGGGGATGCTGGTGCTGGTGGCGCTGCTGGTGCCGCTCACCGTCAGCCTCGGTTTCTGGCAGCTGCTGCGCGCGGACGAAAAGCGCACCCTGATGGACGCCTACGAGGCGCGCCGTGCCCTGCCGCCGCTGCGCATGGAGTCGGGCTGGCCCGATACCGGGGATGAGCTGCGTTATCGGGCCGCCAGCTTCACTGGGCGACTGGATAACGAGCGCCTGATCCTGCTGGATAACCGCCCGCGTCGCGGCCGGCAGGGCTACGAGGTGCATGCCTTGGCCCAGGTGCTCGATGCGGAGGGCCAGCCGACCGGGCAGGCGATCCTGGTGAATCGCGGCTGGATCGGCACCGGGCTCGACCGTTCCGTATTGCCCGATATTCCCGCCGTCGGCGGCCCGGTACGACTGGAGGGCTATCTCTACCGGCCGCCCTCGGAGGCACTGGTATTCGGTGATGACCCGTGGCCGGAGGACGAATGGCCACTGGTGGTGCAAAGCGTGGATACGGCGCGAGTCGGGGACGTTTTCGGTGTAGAATTGCCGCCCTACACACTGCGGCTGTCGCCGATCAATGTCGCGGCTCTCGAGGCCGACTGGCCGATCGTGATCGACGGCCCCGCCAAGCATGTGGGCTACGCCGTGCAATGGTTCCTGATGGCAACGGTACTGTTGGTGCTCGCTGTGCTGACCAATTCCAATCTTCTGCAGGTCCTGAAAGGCAGGGCCCGCACAGCCGATGAGGACAACTGATGAGTGGAGACGCTCCCCGGCAACGCTTTCCCATCCAGGTCGTGGCCATGGTCGCGGTCCTGGTGGCGGTGATCGGCCTCGGTTTTCTGATGGTGCCGCGCACCGAGGAGCAGCGACTGGCCATGATCGACCGCATGGGTACCACCAATCACGGTACGCTGCTGCGCCCGGTCGTGGACCTCAATCCCGCCCAGTGGCGCGAAGAGGATGGCGGTACCTTCACCTTCCGTGAAGGCGATCGTCGCTGGCGCATGATCATCCCCGTCGGCGACGTGTGCGATCAGGCGTGCGAGGAGCTGCTGTTCGTCACCCGCCAGATTCATATCCGACTTGGCAAGCACGCCAATCGGCTCGAGCGCATCTACCTGAACGTCGGCGGTCCGCTCTCGCCCGAACGGCGCGCCTTCCTCGAAAGCAACCACCCCCAAATCCGGGTGTTCCACTACAGCGCGGACGAGTTCGCGGCCCATTACGCCCATACCAACGGCGCCTGGGACGGCGAGTTCCGCGCCTATCTGGTGGATCCGCAGGGGTTGAGCATGATGTATCACGACGCTGGCCAGGACGGCGGCGAAATCCTGAAGGACCTCAATCATCTGATGAAATTGTCGGCTCACTAGGAAGCTACACAATGCTGTTGAATGATTCCCGAACCCCCAAGCCCGGCTACAAGCTGGCGCTGTACGCCACCCTGTTCTGTCTGGTCGTCATCGTCCTCGGCGCCTTTACCCGTCTGGTGGATGCGGGCCTCGGCTGCCCGGACTGGCCCGGCTGCTACGGCCACCTGTTGTGGCCGATCCAGGAGCACAACATCGCCCGCGCCGAGGAGCGCTTCCCCGAATTCCCCGTCGATCACAGCAAGACCTGGCCCGAAATGGTGCATCGCTATCTCGCCGGTGCCCTGGGTCTGATGGTGGCCGGCATTGCCGGCATGGCGTGGAAGCGCCGCAGCGAGCGCGGTTACCCGTTCCGCCTGCCGGTGTTCCTGCTGTTCCTGGTGATCTGGCAGGCGGTGTTCGGCATGTGGACGGTCACGCTCAAGCTCTGGCCCCAGATCGTCACCATCCACCTGATCGGCGGCTTTACCGTGTTTGCGTTGTTGCTGTTGCTGACGCTGCGCCTGCAGAACCGGCGCTGGACCGGCCTTGATCCGGGGCACTACAGCTATCTGATGCGCGCCAAGCCCTGGATCATCACCGGTATTGTGGTGCTGGTTGCCCAGATCCTGCTGGGGGGCTGGACCACGTCCAACTATGCGGCGCTCGCCTGTGGCGATTTCCCCACCTGCCACGGTCATTGGGTGCCACCGATGGACTTCCGCAGCGGCTTCGATATCTTCCAGGAGGTCGGGCCCAATTACCTCGGCGGCCAGATGGACAACGAAGCGCGGGTGGCGATCCACTTCACCCACCGCATCGGCGCCCTGGTGGTGATGCTCTACACACTGACCTTCATCGCCTGGCTGTGGCGGGTGCAGGATCGCCGCGTGCGCCAGATGCTGCTGTTGCTGCTGGGTGTGCTGGTGGTACAGCTCGGTCTGGGCGTGAGCAACATCATCTTCATGGTGCCGCTCAAGGTCGCTGTCGCTCACAATGCCGTCGGCGCTCTGCTGCTTGGCGTCTGGGTGGCCCTTGCCACCCGGATCTGGATGGCTGAAAAACCGCCCCAAGAGACCTAGAATGGGAATCATGAATATCGAAGCGAAGACCGCCGTTTGGCGCGACTACCTGGAGCTCACCAAGCCGCGGGTGGTGGCGTTGATGCTCCTCACCTCACTGATCGGCATGTTCCTGGCGGTACCCGGTATGGTGCCGCTGGATGTGCTGGTGCTCGGCAACCTGGGCATCGCCCTGTGCGCCGGGTCGGCGGCCACCGTGAACCACCTGGTGGACCGTCACATCGACAACAAGATGGCGCGCACCTTCAATCGGCCCGTCGCCCAGGGCCGTGTCGAGCCGCGTCAGGCGCTGGTGTTCGCGTTTCTGCTGGGTGGCGCCGGCATGGCGGTCCTGCTCGGGTTCATCAATGCGCTCACCGCCTGGCTGACGCTGGCGTCACTGGTGGGTTATGCGCTGATCTACACCCTGTTCCTGAAGCGTGCCACGCCCCAGAACATCGTCATCGGCGGCATTGCCGGCGCGGCGCCGCCGCTGCTCGGCTGGACCGCCGTGACCGGCGAGATCCACGGGCATGCCCTGTTGCTGGTGCTGATCATCTTTGCCTGGACGCCGCCGCACTTCTGGGCGCTGGCGGTTCATCGCCGCGAGGAATACGCCAGTGCCGGGATCCCGATGCTGCCGGTGACTCACGGCGAGCAGTACACCAAGCTGCACATCCTGCTGTACACCCTGATCCTGTTTGCCGCCAGCCTGCTGCC
>JBJHAZ010000180.1:0-5198 GCA_050485225.1 Gammaproteobacteria bacterium | reverse complement strand
CCGCCAAGGCGCTGATCATCGACTGCTCGACCGTCGGCCCCCACAACTCGCGACGCCTGGGCGACGAGGCCTCGGCCCGTGGCCTGCAGTTCATCGATGCACCGGTATCCGGTGGTGTGGCGGCCGCCGAGGGCGGCACGCTCGCCTTCATGTGCGGTGGCGATGCCGCCCATGTCGAACGCGGGCGCACCGTGCTCCAGCACATGGGCGCCCATGTGTTCCACGCCGGCCCTCCCGGCGCCGGATCGGTGGCCAAGATCTGCAACAACATGCTGCTCGCGGTGCACATGATCGGCACCGCCGAAGCGCTGCAACTGGGCGCGGCCAACGGTCTCGACCCCAAGGTACTGTCCGACATCATGCTGAAAAGCTCCGGAGCCAACTGGTCCCTGGAGAAGTACAACCCCTACCCCGGCGTCATGGAAGGCGTTCCCGCCAGCCGGGGCTACAGCGGGGGGTTCATGGTCAACCTCATGCTCAAGGACCTGGGCCTCGCCATGGAGTCCGCCAAGCTCAGCCAGAGCTCGACGCCCATGGGGGCACTGGCCAACAGTCTGTACGAGCTGCACCGCAGCAACAACGGCGGCGACCAGGACTTTTCCAGCATCCTCACGCTGATCCAGGGAGAGTCCGCCGGCTCATCCTGATCGGGATCGGCCAAAACCGATTGGACTGCCGGCGACCTCCCTGTTAGCGGCGCCGGCTAACCGGTATAATCGCGGGTTTTCGCGAGGGAATATCCGTTACATGTCCAGCTCCCTTTTCTCGGCACAACCCCTTCCGGACCACGGCGCCTCCCGACGGCGACCGGCCATCGTCGTGCGCGCAGCACTCGCCCTGATGGTCGCGGGCGGGCTCCTGGTCACCAGCGGCTGCGGCAACAAGGGGCCGCTCTATCTACCGCCGGCGGCACCAATCACCGAGGTCGGCCCGGGCGTACCGGGGCAGGATGTACAGCCGGAAGACTCAGACACGGTCGAGCAGAACGGCGCTTCAGCGGACGATCAGCCATGAGCCACTTCCAGCGTCGGGGCGGCGAGCTGTGTGCAGAGCAGGTCCCCCTGAGCGACATTGCCGGCCGTTTCGGCACCCCCACCTATGTCTACAGCCGCGCGGCCCTTACCGAGCACTTCATGGCGTACGAACAGGCGCTGGCGGGGCACCCGCACCTGACCTGCTACGCCGTCAAGGCCAACTCCAACATTGCCGTACTGAATGTACTGGCGCGACTGGGTGCCGGCTTCGATATCGTCTCCCAGGGCGAGTTGGAGCGGGTGATCCGCGCCGGCGGCGATCCCGGCAAGGTGATTTTTTCCGGCGTGGGCAAACTGCCGGCCGAAATGGCCTTTGCCCTGGATGCCGGCATTCACTGCTTCAACGTCGAGAGCGCCAGCGAACTGGACACCCTCAGCGAGGTAGCTTCCGCCGGCGGGCAAACCGCGCGGGTATCCATCCGCGTCAACCCGGATGTGGACGCCCGCACTCACCCCTACATTTCCACCGGTCTGCGCGAGAACAAGTTCGGCATCGACATTCGCGAAGCACCCGCGCTCTACCGCCGCGCCCTGGAGCTGCCCGGCATCGAGATTGTGGGCATCGATTGTCACATCGGCTCCCAGCTGACCGAAGTGGAGCCGTTCCTGGCCGCGCTGGACAAGGTACTGGAGCTGGCCGATACCCTCGCCGCACTGGGCATCGACCTGAAACACCTCGATCTGGGCGGCGGCCTCGGCGTGCGCTATCGCGACGAGCAGCCCATTCCGGTGGCCGACTATATCGGTGCTCTGCTCGCCCGTATCGGCGACCGACCGCTGGCGCTGATTCTCGAGCCGGGCCGCTCGATCGCCGCCAACGCCGGTGTCCTGCTGACCCGGGTCATCGGCCTCAAGAACAATGACCACAAGCATTTCGCCATTGTCGACGGCGCCATGAACGACCTCATCCGCCCCGCGCTCTATGAGGCCTGGATGAACATCGAGCCGGTCGCAGCCCCGCGCGAGGGGCCCGTGCACAACTACGACATCGTCGGCCCGGTGTGCGAGACCGGCGACTTCCTCGGCAAGGAACGGCCGCTGAATCTGGCCGCGGGCGACCTGCTCTGCGTCCACTCCGCCGGCGCCTATGGCTTTGTCATGAGCTCCAACTACAACAGCCGCGGCCGCGCCGCAGAGGTGATGGTGGACGGCGACCGGGTACACTGCATCCGCGAGCGGGAACAGTTCGCCGACCTGATACGCGGTGAATCGCTGCTCCCCGGGAATGAGGAGACCCCTCTTGCCTAGGCCGCCCACCCTGCTGCGCTTCAGCAAGATGCACGGGCTCGGCAACGATTTCGTGGTGATCGATGCGGTGTCCCAGGCGCTCGACATGACGCCGGAGCTGGCGCGGCGCCTCGCCGACCGACGTTTCAGCATCGGCTGTGACCAGGTGCTGATCGTCGAGGCACCACCGACGCCGGACATCGACTTCGCCTACCGCATCTTCAATGGAGACGGCAGCGAGGTTGAACAGTGCGGCAACGGCGCCCGCTGCTTCGCCCGCTTCGTGCGCGAGCAGCACCTCACCGGCAAGGACGTCATCCGTGTCAGCACCCGCGCCGGTATCATCGAGCTGGCACTGGAGGCGGACGGCCAGGTGCGCGTCGACATGGGTGTACCGGTGCTTGAACCGGCGCAGATCCCCTTCCGCGCCGACCGACGCAGCGTCACCTATGAGCTGGACATCGATGGCCAACACATCCGTTTCGGTGCCGTCTCCATGGGCAACCCGCACGCCGTCCTGCGGGTGGAGAGCGTGGCGAGCGCGCCGGTCGCCAGCCTCGGACCGGCTGTCGAACGTCATCCCGACTTTCCGAACCGCGTCAATGTCGGTTTCATGGAGCCGGTTTCCCGCGGCGAGATCAGGCTGCGGGTCTTTGAACGCGGTGCGGGAGAAACCCTCGCCTGCGGCACCGGAGCCTGTGCGGCGGTTGTCGCGGGACGATTGCAGGATATACTGGACGAGACAGTTACCGTTCACCTGCCCGGCGGCAGCCTGACGGTCCACTGGCCGGGCGAGGGTCAATCGGTCATCATGACGGGACCGGCCACCACGGTTTTCCAGGGTCGCATCAAGCTATGAACGCCAAAGATAACAACATGGCTCTTTCGGGCGAGGCGGTAGCCGACTACCTGCGCCAGCACCCCGACTTTTTCGAGCACCACCCGGAGCTGCTCGAGAACATCCAGTTGCCCCACGACAGCGGCAAGGCGATTTCGCTGATCGAGCGCCAGGTGATGGTATTGCGGGAGCGCAATACCGAGCTTCAGGAACGCCTCGGCGAGCTGGTGGAAACCGCCCGCAACAACGACCGCCTGTTCGAGAAAACCAAGCGCCTGGTCATCGGGCTGTTGGAAGCACGTGACCTTCCCGCACTGATCGAAACCCTGTACGAGAGCCTCAGCTCCGACTTCCAGATCAGTTATTACAATCTGCTGCTGCTGGGCGACGACGGCGTCCTGCCCCGCTCCCAGGCCAGAGTCGTGGGCATCGATGAGGCGAATGATCGCATCGGCACCCTGTTGCGCACCAATCGCACCATCTGCGGCGTACTCCGCCCCGAGGAGCTCAACCTGCTCTTTGCCGATCAGGCGGAGCAGGTGGGCTCGGCCGCCGTAGTGCCCCTGACCCACGGCCAGATTTTCGGCGTGCTGGCACTGGGTCACCGTGACCCCAACTACTACCGCAGCAGCATGGGTACCCTGTACCTCAGTTACATTGCCGACGTACTCAACCGCCTGATACCCGGCACCCTCGAACGCTGACCATGACCGGGCCGCGGAGCACGCTCGCCGAACAGATCGACCATTACCGGGAGCACCTGCGGGTCGAGAAGCAGGCCTCCCGCCACACCCTCGACAATTACACCCGCGATCTGCGCAAGCTGCAGGCCTTCGCCGAGGCCGCCGGCATCACCAGTGCCGCAGACATCGACGGTGGCCACATTCGCCACTGGCTGGCCCTGCTGCACCGTCAACAGCTGGGACCCAGGTCCATGCAGCGCTGGTTGTCCGCGGTGCGCTCCTTTTTCGCGCACGCCAGCCGGCATCACTGGATCCGGGTCAGCCCGACCACCGGCATCTCCGCCCCCAGGGCCAGCCGCCCCCTGCCCCGTACCCTCGACGCCGATGCGGTCAGCCGCTATGTGGAAACCGCCGACGACAGCTGGCTCCAGTGTCGCGACCGGGCGATCGTGGAACTGTTCTACTCATCGGGCCTGCGCCTGTCGGAACTGGTGGGACTCGACCTGCATTCCGTGTTCCTGGAGCAGGCGGAGCTGCGCGTCATCGGCAAAGGCCGCAAGGAGCGCCAGCTGCCCATAGGCCGGCATGCCCTGACAGCGCTGAAACGCTGGCTGCAGCGACGTGCCGAAATCAACCCCATCGATGCCGACGCATTGTTTCTCAGCAGCCGGGGTAAGCGCATCGCACGGCGCACAGTGCAGGAGCGATTGCGCGGCCTCAGCCTCAGCCAGGGCATGGAGCAATCGGTGCACCCCCACATGCTGCGCCACTCCTTCGCCAGCCATCTGCTCGAGTCCAGCGGCGACCTGCGGGCCGTCCAGGAGCTGCTGGGGCACAGCAACATCGCCACCACCCAGATCTACACCCATCTCGACTTCCAGCATCTGGCACAGGTTTACGACAAGGCCCACCCCCGGGCACGCAAGAAGGAGTAGCCCCATGACACCTCGTCACCCACTACGCACAGCCCCCCTGTCGCTCGCACTGCTGACCGCGATAGCGGCCACCGCAGCGCCCGCGTCCGAATTGCCCGCCAACCGACATGTCAGCACCACCGGTTACGGTGAAGTCAGGATCAAGCCGGACACGGTGGTGATCCAGCTGCAGGCCACCGCAACGGATCAGCAGGGCGCTGCGGCAAAACAGCAGGTGGACCAGCGTATCAACCGCTTTCTGGAGGCGACAGACCAGGCCGGTATCGATCGAGACCGAATCAGTGCGGGACAGCTCCAGATCACACCCCGCTGGGAATACCGCAACCAGGAACGGGTGTTCAACGGGTACCAGGCAAGCCGCAACCTGAGCGTGACCCTCACCGATCTGGAGCAGCTGAGTACCGTGATCGACCGCGCCCTCGCCAGCGGTATCAGCAATGTCCTGCAGCTCGGCTACGAGCACTCGGAGGCGGAGCGCCTC
>JBJHAZ010000179.1:0-5225 GCA_050485225.1 Gammaproteobacteria bacterium | reverse complement strand
TCGAAAACCGGATAACACGACCGGACCCCGATCATCCGATCCCGATAGTTGAGATTCCCATAGTTCAAATAAAGGAGCGCTCCCCATGTCCGTACAGGGTGTCAATCACATCAACATCGCCGTGCCTGTGCCGCTGATGAACGCAGTGCGCGATTTCTACATCGATGCGCTGGGGTTCACGGCCACCCGGCGCGGTACCGCCGAGCGTGTGGGCTACTGGCTGTGGGCCGGGGAGTCACCCCTCGTGCACCTGATGGAACCCCGCGACGACGCAGTCGCGGATACCACGGGGTCCGGTGTGATCGATCATCTCGCGTTTACCTGCTGCGACATCGAGGCCATGAAGGCGCGGCTGGAGGGGCAGGGCGTGGACTACCGCGTGCGCGAAGCGCCGGAAGACGGCTTTACCCAGTTGTTCGTGATGGATCCGGCGGGTGTGCGGGTGGAGCTCAACTTTCCCCATTGAGGGGTCTTAGCAGAGCCGCGATGCTCCTGCTCAGCCGTTGTGCCTGTCGCTGGCAAGCCGCCAGGTGTTGCGGCCGGCGCTCTTGGCCTGATACATCCCGGCGTCGGCGGCCCTGAGGAGTCCGTCGGCGTCCACACCATCGTCGGGACACAGCGCGATGCCGATGGAGACGCCAATCTCTACCGTGTGGCCTTCGATGTCGAAGGGTGCGACCAGTACTTCGATCAGATTCTCCGCCACCCGGGTGGCGTTTTCTGCGGAATGGATCGGGTTCAGCACGACGATAAACTCGTCGCCACCGAGCCGTGCAAGCAGGTCTCCCGCTCGCAGCGTGTTCTGCAGCCGGCTGCTCACGGCCTGTAACAGCAGGTCGCCTGCCCGGTGGCCCAGGGTGTCGTTGACCTCCTTGAAGTGGTCGAGATCGAGGAACAGCAGTGCCAGCGCGATATCGTCGCCGGACTGGCAGCCCTGCACGGCCCGGCCGAGGTGCTCCATCAATCGTGTGCGGTTGGGCAGGCCGGTCAGCTCGTCGTGCAGCGCCCGGTGCCGCACGGCGGCTTCGGCATGCTTTTCGGTGGTGATGTCATTGAAAATGTGAATGTACCGCCGCAGCCGGCCATCCGCGCTGCGTACGCCGGTGATGGTCTGCAGCGCGATCAGCGTTGCGCCGTCGGCACGCCGATAGTGCAGCTCGCCCTGCCAGGAATCCCGCTCGCGCAGGACGTTGTGAATCCCCGCAATGCGCTCGCTCAGGTCGTCTTCAGGCACCAGTAGCTCCGCCAGAGACTTGCCCGGCAAAGCCTCGTGGCTGTGTCCGGTGAGGTCTGCAAACGCCGGGTTGGCCTCGACGATCCGGTTATCCGGGTCGGTGATCAGGATCGCTTCACTGGCGTGGCGAAATACACTGGCCGCCTGGCGCAGTTGCTCCCCGGACAGTTCCAGCTGCTCCGCCTGCGCCGCAACCCTGCCCAACAGTGGGCGCAAGCCGCGATGCAGAAGCAGGGTGCCGCTCAGGGTGAGCAGTACCACCGTGATGGCAGGCCAGAGCAGCAGGCCCAGACTTTCCTCGCGCAACTGCCTGGACGGCACCTCCACCATCAACTGCCAGGTGTCGCGACCCAGCGGTGCTTCGAAAACGATCCGGTGTTCCCGGTCATCCGTAAAGCCCGTCTGCCCCGGATCTTCGGTCTCCGCAAAGATCAGTTGGCCCGTCTCCCGAATCAGCACATGCCGACCCGAGGCATCCTGCAGCCGAACCCGATGGTGATTGGCCACCTGCTCTTCGGTCTGCAGCAACGCCAGCAGTGACCCGGTATCAAACATCAGCAGATCGCTGCCGATACGCTGGCCGTTGTGATCCAGTATCGGTGCGCACGCCTGTAACAGCAGCGTGTTGTCTTCTAGATAATGAAAGCGGCAGGGGTAATCGCTGTCGGTCGTGCCCGTGCGGACCTCGGGAGGGGTCAGCCCAAGACGGACAATCTCCTCGCCTTGTGGCCCCAGGCGTACCATGCCGACCACCATGGACGCGCGGGCGACAGCGTCGGCCAGGCGCGGCGCGGTGTAGGCGCGTACGTCCTCGAGGCTGATCTTGCCGGCGGCGTAGTCCTCGAGGCTGTGACGGATTTCGGTACGACTGGCGAACTGCCGGGCGATGTCCTGATAGCGCGCCAGATGGTTGTGGATGGCCTGGGCCTGCGCCTCGGTTCCCATGCGGGTAATGGCTTCGATATGGTCCCGCGAGGCCATGTAGAAGGGCAGCACCGCTGCCAGACCGGTCAGCAGGGAGGTGAGCAGAATGCCCAACGCCGTCAGCGTCGTGATTCGAAAGTGGGTGCGACGGATGGCATCAATGGATGAGGGGGGCGCCATCGCGAGCTCCTCGGTAAAACCCTATTATATCAAGGCGCGGCTGGTATCCGTCGAGGGAGCGCTGCCTGATCGGTCAATCCAGCGGCCTCAATGGCGAAGACGCCGGGCGAGGGCGGTCAGTGGAGCGTGGTGGGCGGGTCGACCCGGTGCGGCTGCAGCTCAATGCCGGTGACCGTGCGGCCGAGGGTGGTTACCCACCCCCGATAGCGCTCACCGCCGGTGGCGGTGAACTCGAATTGGTACACCCGCCACAGGCGCAGCATACCGTTGCGGTCGCGCTTGACCCACAGTCGGCTGAGCGAGACGCTGTCGTCGAGGAACTGCAACTCCAGCTTGCGACAGTACTGGCGGGCCGCGCGCAGGGCCAGGCCGTACACACTGGGTGCGCGCCACAGGTAAACCGCGGCGGCAATCACCACCGCGAGCAACATCAGGTCGACCACATCCAGCATCACTCGGTCCTGCTTGCCTGGTGGGGGTTGATGGTGGGTTCCAGTACTTCCTGTTTCTGTTCCTGCTCCTGTTGCTGCTGATGCCAGAGTCGCGCGTAAAGCCCGTCCCGTTGCAACAGCTCGGCGTGCTGGCCCTGTTCCACCACGCGGCCGCCGTCCAGCACCAGGATGGTCTCGGCGTCCTGGATGGTCGACAGGCGGTGGGCAATCGCCAGCGTGGTGCGCCGCTGGCTGACCTCGTTGAGCGCACTGAGGATGGCGCGCTCCGCGTTGGAATCCAGCGACGAGGTGGCCTCATCCAGCACCAGGATCGGCGGATCCTTCAGCAGCACCCGGGCAATGGCAATGCGTTGCTTCTCGCCACCGGACAATTTCAGCCCGCGCTCGCCCACCGTGGTGTCGAACCCGTCCGGCAACTGGGCGATAAAGTGGTCCAGATGGGCCAGTCTGGCGGCGCGGTGTACCGCCTCGGGCGCGGCGTCGGGGTGGCCGTAGGCGATGTTGTTGTAGATGGTGTCGTTGAACAGGACCGTATCCTGCGGCACCACGCCGATGGCGTCGCGCAGGCTCGACTGGGTCACGGTACGCACGTCCTGGCCGTTCACGGTGATGGTGCCGCTGTCCACGTCGTAGAAGCGAAACAGCAGGCGCGCCAGGGTTGACTTGCCGGAGCCACTCGGCCCCACGATCGCGATCTTGTGACCGGCCGGCAGCTCGAAACTCACGTCCTGCAGGATCGGGCGCCGTGGGTGGTAGGCAAAGTTAACCCCCTCGAAACGGATAGCGCCGCCATTGGGCTGCAGGGGCCGTGCATCGTCACTGTCCACCACCGTGGGCTGCTGCTCGAGCAATCCGAACATGCGCTCGACGCTTACCAAGGACTGGCGGATCTCGCGGTACACAAACCCGAGCATGTTGAGGGGAATGAACAGCTGGATCATGTAGGCGTTGATCATGGTGAGGTCGCCCAGCGTGATCTCGCCGCTGCCCACCTGGCGCACCGCCATGAACATGATCACGGTGATAGTGATCCCGATGATGAGCGCCTGGCCGCTGTTGAGCGTCGCCAGCGACAGGCGGTTCTTCAGCCGCGCGCTTTCCCAGGCCTCAAGATCGCGGTCGTAGCGCTCCGCCTCGAAGCGTTCATTGCCGAAGTACTTCACCGTCTCGTAGTTGAGCAGGCTGTCCACCGCGCGGGTGTTGGAGCGGTTGTCCATCGCATTGGACTCGCGCACAAAGCGCGTGCGCCACTCGGTGACCTTCACCGAAAACCCGATATAGACCACCACCGCCAGCAGTACCGTGATGGTGTAGCCGGCGTCGAAGACGAACAGCAGAATCACCGCCACCATGAGGATTTCCAGGATGGTGGGTACCACATTGAACAGGGAAAAGCGCAGCAGAAAGCTGATGCCGTTGGTGCCGCGCTCGATATCCCGCGCGAGCCCTCCGGTGCGCCGCGTCAGATGAAAGCCCAGATCGAGCTTGTGCAGGTGTTCGAACACCCGCAGCGACACCCGGCGCATGGCGCGCTCCGCCACCCGCGCAAACACCGCATCGCGCAACTCGCCGAAAAACGTGGAACAAAACCGCAGCAGCCCGTAGCCCACTACCAGCGCCAGCGGCACCCCGATCAGCATTTCGGTGCTGCCGCCCTCATCGAGGTAATCGACGATGTACTTCAGTGCCACCGGCACGGCCACCGTGGCCAGCTTGGCCCCGATCAGGAACAGCACCGCCAGCACCACCCGACCGCGAAACTCCAGCAGATAGGGAATCAGCCCGGCGATCACACCCCAGTCGGGCTTCTGGTCCGGGTAGTCGTTGTCGCGATCAACAAAGCTGCGCACGTGGGGTGAGTCCAATAGCTGCGGTGAGGGGGGCACATGATACTGGAATCAACCGAGGGTTTGCGCCGACAGGGCAGGGTGCGTGCCTCCCGGGTTGGCAGGTTCCTCGCCGGTCACGGGGCAGTGGCGGCTTGAAAGCGTCGTGGTCAGCCCCGATCAGTCAGAGCAGCCCTGCCGCGCCAGTCCTCCAGCTCCAGATCCGGCTGCTCGGCACGAAAGCGGCGATACAGCTCGATGCCCATAGGGTCTTCCAGAATATCCACCTGCACGCCCTGTTGGCGCAGCAGCGGCTCCGAACCGGAGGCATTGGTCACATCGCCCACCACCACCCGCGCGAACCCGCGCATGTGCACCAGTGCGGCGCACACTGCGCAGGGGCTCAGTGAGGTATACAACGTGGTCCGGCTGAAATCGCACCGTCCCGCATCGCGGATCGCTGCGGTCTCGCCGTGGTTGTAGGGGTGGCTTTCCTGCACCAGCGTGTTGTGCCCCTTGCCGACGATGCGGCCGGTGCTTTGGTCGACAATCACCGCCCCGATGGGGCAGCCGCCCTCGTCGTAACTTTTCCGGGCCAACAGCACCGCC
>JBJHAZ010000178.1:0-5227 GCA_050485225.1 Gammaproteobacteria bacterium | reverse complement strand
TCGGCCATCTCGTCGGTGAAGGCGCGGCTGGTGGCCTCCCGATCGCCGGCCTGCCAGCCGGCGAGAATGGCCTTCGCCTCCTCGGGGTAGCCGGCCCAGGCGAGGTAGGGGTTGTAGACCGAGGTGGCGAAATAGGGCACGAAGCCCTTGCGCAACACGTCGCGCGCCGCCGCCTTGTCATCGGTGACCGCCACCTGGTGACGGCACACCACTTCGATGTCGTCGGGGTTGCGACCCGCCTTCTCGGCACCGGCGCGCACGTGCTCGAGAATCTGCGGAATCGCCTTGCCCGGCAGCAGGTTGAGAATGACCCCGTCGGCCACCGCGCCGGCCATTTCCAGCATGTTCGCGCGCAGCGCCGCCACATAAACCGGCAGATTGGCGGGCGCAGCGGTGGAGCGGTAGCGGTGACTGCGCACCAGCTCGCCGTTGAAGTCGGTTTTCTCGCCGGCAAACACCTGCCGCAGCACAGCCACGGTTTCCTTGACGCGGGTGAGAGGCTTGCGGAACTCCAGGCCGTGCCAGCCCTCCATCATCGGCTTGCTGGAGCTGCCGATACCAAGAATGAAACGCCCCGGAGAGATCTGGTCGAGAGTCAGCGCGGTGGTGCCCAGCACCACGGGCGTACGGGAATAGGCCGGCACCACGGCGATGCCGACCCGCATGCGCTCGGTATTACCGAGCAGCACAGCACTCAGGGTCAGGGCATCCAGGTTGCCGGTATCGGCGAGCCAGATATCATCGTAACCGAGCTGTTCCGCCTGCCTGGCCGCCGCCAGCACCTCCGCCACATCACGGGTGCTGTTGTTGGGCAGGGTCAGTGCAATCCGTCGGGTATGGCTCATGGGGCTCCTCGCAAGGGTTCTTATGGATGACGCTCGATGGCTGGCGAGAACAGGCGCCAGCCATGATGGTACCCATTTTTACCGGCGATGCGCCATGTTCCACTCCAGCGCGGCAGGCGCGTGGGCCGAACCCACCGGCCCACGCGCGACCCGCCGAGCCTCTCAGTCCGCCCGCCGCCGCAGGTCGAGGGTGTTGGGATACTCGGCGTTGGGCTCCTCCTGCGGCGGCGTGAACGGCCCCACCAGTGATCCCTGCGGCACGAACTTCTCGAGCCGGCCGAACTCCGGGGGTGGCGGAATCACCCGCGGGGTATGCCCGAAGCCCGAATAGCGAGCACCGCGACGGGTTTCCGCCGCGGCGGCGTTGACGGGAAAGTCCTCGAACGGGCGACCGCCCGGGTGACTCACGTGGTAGGTGCAGCCGCCAATGGCGCGTCCGTTCCAAAGGTCCACCACGTCGAACACCAGCGGCGAGTCGGAGGGAATGGTGGGATGCAGCGCCGAGGGCGGCTGCCAGGCGCGGAAGCGCACCCCGGCGACAAACTCGCCTTTCACCGCGGTCGGGCGCAGCGGCACCCGGCGGCCGTTGCACACCACCGCGTAGCGATCCGAGGTCATGCCACTGATGCGTATCTGCAGCCGCTCCACCGACGAATCCACATAGCGGGCTGTCCCGCCGGCGGTGGCCTCCTCGCCGAGCACATGCCAGGGTTCGATGGCGGTGCGCAGTTCCAGCTCCATGTGGTCGACCCGAACCCGGCCGATGCAGGGAAACCGAAACTCGAAGAAGGGATCGAGCCACTCCAGCTGGAAGGGGTAGCCCTCGGCCTGTAGCTCACGCACCACGCCGCGGATGTCCTCGCGCACGTGCCAGGGCAGCATGAAGCGATCGTGCAGCTCGGTGCCCCAGCGCACCAGCCGCCCGCTGTAGGGCTGCTTCCAGAAACGGGCCACCAGCGCCCGGATCAGCAGCATCTGCATCAGGCTCATGCGCGCGTGGGGCGGCATCTCGAAGCCGCGCAGCTCCACCAGGCCGAGACGACCGGTGGCGGAGTCGGGGGAATACAGCTTGTCGATGCAGAATTCGGCCCGGTGGGTGTTGCCGGTGAGGTCCACCAGCAGATGGCGCAGCAGGCGGTCCACCAGCCAGGGCGATGGCGCCTCGCCCTCGGGCAGTCGCTGGAAGGCGATTTCCAGCTCGTACAGGGATTCATGGCGTGCCTCGTCGATGCGCGGCGCCTGGCTGGTGGGGCCGATGAACAGGCCCGAGAACAGGTACGACAGGGACGGGTGGTGCTGCCAGTAGGTCACCAGACTTCGCAGCAGGTCGGGGCGGCGCAGCACCGGGCTGTCCGCCGGGGTCGGCCCGCCCAGTGTGACGTGGTTGCCGCCACCGGTGCCCGTATGGCGGCCGTCGAGCATGAACTTCTCGGTGCCGAGGCGGGATTGGAAGGCCTCCTCGTAGAGCACCTCGGTGCGCTCCACCAGCTCCTCCCAGTCCCGGGAGGGATGGATGTTCACCTCGATCACACCCGGGTCGGGGGTGATCATGAAGCGCTCGAGGCGGCTGTCCCGGGGCGGATCGTAACCTTCCAGCCGCACCGGCAGGTCGAGATCGGCGGCGGTGGCTTCCACGGTGGCGACGAGGTCGAGATAGTGCTCCAGATAGTTCAGCGGCGGCATGAACACGTGGATCACGCCATCGCGCACCTCCACCCCCAGGGCGGTGTGCGCGACCCGATGCCAGGTCTGCTCCGTTTCCGTCGGCTGCTGATGGATGCCGGCCGGCTCACTGTCCGGCTCCGACCAGGTACTGAAACGCTGCGCCACCTCGCCGTGGATGTCGGCCAGCGGTGGCTGGGGCGCGAAGGGATCACGGCCGTGCTCCTCATGGCGCGCACGTTCCTCGGGCGCCTCCCAGGGCAGCGAGGCGAGCGGCAGCCGCAGGCCCATGGGCGAATCGCCCGGTACCAGAAACAGCACCTCGCGCCGCATCGGCCAGATGCTGCTTTCCCAGGGGCCGTGTTCACTGCGCCGCAGGGGCAGCACAAAACCGGTGGGGGTATCCAGGCCGCGGTCGAGCAGTCGGGCGAGGCGGCGGCGCTCCAGGGAGTCCTTCAGATTCGCCTTGCGCGGGTCGATGTTGACCGGCAACTCGCCCTCCACCAGCAGATAGTGGGCCGTGTCCTCCCAGGCGGGCATCAGGTAGTCGGTCTTGACCTGCAGCCGGCGGGTCAGCTGATGGGCGAAACGCCGGGCATCCTCGATGGTCTGGCCGTATTCGCGATCGTCGAGCGCAATCAGGCTGTCGTTGCGCCACACCGGGACGCCATCGGTACGCCACACACAGCCGAGCGACCAGCGCGGCAGCGGCTCGCCGGGGTACCACTTGCCCTGACCAAAGTGCAGCGCCCCGCCACGGCCGAAACGCTGGCGCAGTCGGCGCAGCAGCACCCCGGCCAACTGGCGCTTGTGACGACCGAGTGCCGCGGAGTTCCACTGGGCACTGTCCATGTCGTCGATGGACACGAAGGTGGGCTCGCCGCCCATGGTCAGGCGCACGTCCATGGCCTTGAGGTCCGCGTCCACCTGATGGCCGAGGATATTGATCAATTGCCACTGGCTCTCGGTGTAGGGCTTGGTCACCCGCGGATCCTCGTGGATGCGGGTCACTTCGTTGTGGAAGTAGAAATCGGTTTCCGCCTTCTCCATGGCGCCGGTGATGGCAGCCGCGCTGGAGGGGTCGGGCGAGCAGGCGAGCGGAATGTGGCCCTCGGAAGCCAGCAGGCCGGAGGTCGGGTCCAGCCCCACCCAGCCGGCACCGGGCAGGTACACCTCGGTCCAGGCGTGCAGGTCGGTGAAGTCGGCCTCGGGCCCCGAGGGGCCATCGAGCGCCTTCACGTCGGAGGTGAGCTGGACCAGATAGCCGGACACGAACCGTGAGGCCAGGCCAAGATGGCGCAGGATCTGGCACAGCAGCCAGGCCGAGTCGCGGCACGAACCGATGCGGCGCTCCAGCGTCTCCTCGCAGGTCTGAACCCCCGGCTCCATGCGAATGCTGTAGGCCACCTCCTCCTGCAATCGCTGGTTCAGGGCCACCAGGAAGTCCATGGTGGCCCGGGGTGCCGGATCGACCCCCTCGAGCCATTCCATCAGGCGAGTTCCCTTCTCGCGGATCTTGAGGTAGGGTGCCAGCTCCTCCGCCAGCTCCGCCGGATAGGCGAAGGGGAACTTCTCGGCATACTCTTCCAGAAAGAAGTCAAAGGGGTTGATGACCGTGAGGTCGGCCACCAGGTCCACCTCCACGGAAAACTCCGTGGTCTTTTCCGGAAAGACCAGTCTGGCCAGATAGTTGCCAAAGGGGTCCTGCTGCCAGTTGATGAAGTGGGCCTCCGGCAGAATGCGCAGCGAGTAGGCGCGAATCGGCGTCCGGCAGTGGGGCGCCGGCCGCAGGCGTACCACGTGCGGCGACAGGGCCACTGGGCGATCGTAGCGGTAGCGCGTATAGTGATTGAGAGCAACACGAATGGTCATGGCAACTCGACTCTGGTGGAGTGATGGAAACAGATAATCCTTCGGCAGGGGGTGGCGCCATGGCGGCAGCGGCCGGCGGTACTGGCCTCTTTGCCGGTTACCAGCCACCCGCCTCGGGCTACGATGAGTTGCTCGATGGCAGCGGCCAGCGGCGACCCAACTGGGAATACTTCGCCAGCGCCCTCGACCGGCTCGGTGTCGAGGAGGTGGCGCTGCGCAACCAGGAAGCCCGGCGCCTGCTGCGCGACAGCGGTGTCACCCTGCCCATGGTGGGCGACCAGGCGCTGAGCCAGCGCCCCTGGGAACTCGACCCGATCCCGCTGTTGATCTCCAGCGACGACTGGGCCAGCATCGAGCGCGGCCTGATGCAGCGCGCCGAGCTGCACCGCATCCTGCTCAGTGACCTGTACGGTCCCCGCGAGAGCCTGCGCACGGGCCTGCTGCCGCTGGAAGCACTCTACTCCCACCTCGGCTACCTGCGCCCCTGTCAGGGCATCGACGCGCTCCAGGGCACCCATGCCCTGCCCCTGTACGCCGCCGATCTGGTGCGCGCGCCGGGCGGCGAGTTCGTGGTGATCGGCGATCGCTGCCAGGCGCCCCCGGGTGCGGGCTTCGCACTGCAGAACCGGGTGGTGCTGTCGCGCGTGATGCCGAGCATCTACCGCGACGCCCACGTCCACCGCGTCGCCCTCTACTTCCGCACCCTGCGCCAGACCCTGCTGGAGATGGCACCGACGGAAAAGGACAACACCCGGGTGGTGGTCCTTACACCCGGCCCCGGCAGCCCCACCTACTTCGAGCATGTCTACCTCGCCCGCTACCTCGGCTATACGCTGGTCCAGGGCGGC
>JBJHAZ010000177.1:0-5242 GCA_050485225.1 Gammaproteobacteria bacterium | reverse complement strand
GTCTGAAGCATCAGCAGGTAACCGGCATGCAACCGGCTTCTTCGGCATGGGCAGTCTGCACCGCGGCACGGGCGGGCAACTGCAGTCGCTGACCGGGTTGCAGGGTACGCCCGTCGAGTCCGTTCAGGTCGCTCAACGCCCGCACGGAGGTGCCGTGCCGGCTGGCAATGCTCCACAGGGAGTCGCCGCGCTGGACCACATAGGGGCCTGTCGAGCCGACTACCGCACCCGGTATGCGCAACGACTGGCCGGCCAGGATTTTCGAATCGTTCCCCAGGTTGTTGGCAGCGCGCAATGCCGCAACCGTGGTGCCGTGACGGCTGGCGATGGTCCAGAGGGACTCCCCGGCCTGGACGCGATGGACCGCATTACCTCCCCCGCCGGCAACCGCGCTTGCTCCCGCGCCGGCACCCACACCGGTACTGGCGACCCGCGTACCTGCGGCTGCGGGCGCGGCTCCGGGCAGGCGCAACTGGGCGCCGGCCCGGATGCGGTGCTCGCTGTCGAGTCCGTTGAGGGCCATCAGCTCGCGCACACTGGTGTTGTGACGGCGCGCAATCACGGAGAGGCTTTCGCCCGGTGCGACGCGATGGTAGCGGTCCGGATTCTGGCTGGCGAAGCGCTGGCTGGTCGGGATGGATGCCACCAGCTGTTGTGCCGGCGCCCTCAGCACGGTCCTCGGCACACGCAGGGTGTATCCCTGGGGTATGTACTTCTCACCGCTCCAGACCGGTGCCCGCAGGGCCGGGTTGTACTGCCGGAGGGTGGCCGCATCCACACCCAGCGCCTGCGCCAGGGTTGCCGCCGGCACATAGGCGGGCGCCTGGAAAATATCGTAGTTTTCGGGCCGCGCGTAGTCGACCTTGCCGAAGTAGCGCTCGGGATGCTGATCCACCTCGAGCGCCGCCAGGAAGCTCACATAGAAATTGCGCGACGCAAAGCCGAAGGCCGGCCCCTGATAATTTCTGACGATGGTGGCAATGTCGGTGGTTCCCTGCGCCTGCACGGCGCGACGCACACCGTTGGCCCCGTGGTTGTAGCCGGTCACTGCGAGAGGCCAGGTGCCGGTGGTGTGGAAGTTGCGCTTCAGCAGCCGGGCAGCGGCCTCGGTCGAAAAGTACGGATCAAGGCGCTCGTCGATGATGTGATTGACCTGCATGAATTCGCGACCGGTGGCCGGCATGAACTGCCACATGCCCGCCGCCGCGGCGTGGGAATAGGCCGTCGGGTTGAAGGAGGATTCAACGTGAGGCAGGACCACCAGCTCTCGGGGAAGACCGTGCTGGTCCAGGGTGGCCAGGATGTGCTCCCGCCAGCGACCGGAGCGGGCCAGCCCCTCGCGGAAGCGGTTCGCCTGCCCGCGCTGGAAGCGCACGTCGTCGGCGGCCTGCCGGAAACGCTGCGGCGGCGTGCCCTTCGGCCACAGCCGGCGCACATGCTCTGCGTCCGCACTCAGGCCGCTTTTGCGACCGCTGGCCAGCTCCTGCAGGGCACGTTGATAGCGCTCCCGGCTGGCGTTGATGCGGCGGGTCTGCTCGGCGGAATTCAGCCCTTCGGGGAACTGCAGGGTTTCGTAGACAACGGCGAGGTTGCGTGCGTCGTGCACATAGCCGCCCGTGGTGTTGACCTCCGTATACACCCTCACCCAGAAACGGACGTCCGGCTCCAGTTCGGCGGGACGCGGAAAAGGGTTTGCAGAAGCTTGAAGAATCTGGCCGAACAGCAGAGCCAGAACGAGCAGACAGCGTGTCATGACCGTATCCCGCGAAGGTTGTTATACGGGAATTTATATCAGATTCGCGCGGGCGGCGGGAAGGGCTCCGACCAACGGTTGCAAAAACCGCTGTGGTGCAGCGTGCGTCACCTGGAACGCACGATGCACCGCCAGTATCACAACAACAACCGTCGCAGATCGGCCAGTACTTCGGTGAGGTAGGTCATGAACCGGCCAGCGTCGGCACCGTTGACGGCACGGTGGTCGTAGGAGAGGCTGAGGGGCAGCATCTGGCGGGGCACGAAGGTTTCGCCATCCCAGACCGGTCGCATTTCGGCCCGGGACACCGCCAGAATCGACACTTCGGGCACATTGATGATCGGCGTGAAACCGGTGCCACCGATGGCACCGAGGCTGCTGATGGTAAAACAGCCGCCCTGCATCTCGCTCATGGCCAGCTTGCCGTCGCGCGCCCTGGCCGCCAGTGCGGCGCTCTCCTCGGCCAGCTCCCAGAGCCCCTTGCGATCCACATCGCGAATCACCGGAACCAGCAGGCCCCGCGGCGTGTCCACCGCAATACCGATATGGACGTAGTCCTTCTGGACAAAGTGCTTGCCGTCGCTGTGCAGGGAGCGGTTGAACTGCGGGTGTTCCCGCAGCGCCTTCGCTGCCGCCTGCAACAGAAACGGCAAGGGCGTGATCTTCACCTTGCGCTTCTCGCTCTCCGCCTTCAGAGACTTTCGGAACGCTTCCAGCTCGGTGATGTCCGCATCGTCAAAATGGGTGACGTGGGGGGCATTCAGCCAGCTGCGCTGCATGTTGGCCGCGGTGAGCACCTGGATCTTGCTCATGGGCACCAGCTCCACCTCGCCGAACTGGGCGAAGTCGACCTCGGGCACTGCGGGCAGTGCCCCCCCGGTGGCACCCGGTGCGGAGGAACGGTTGACGGCTTCCTTGACGAAGCGTTTGAGATCGTCCTTCTGGATACGGCCCTTGGGGCCGGACCCGGCCACCTGCTCCAGAACCACACCCAGCTCCCGCGCCAGCTGCCGGACTGCGGGGCCGGCGTATACCCGGCCACCCTCACTGGTCTGGGCCAGGTCACCGGGTGTCGAGTCGACATCGGCTGACTGCGCCCGGGCGACGGACTCATCCCCCGGAGGGGCCGACTTGCGGGTCGCCGTCGGCTGCGGCTCCGAAGCACTCGATGCCGGGGCGCTCCGGCCACTGTCGCGGGACTGGTCCGCATCGGCGGACTCGGCCTTGCCTGCGTCCGAACCGCGCTCCGTGGCGGATTCCTCCGGTGCGCCCGACGCGGTCCGCAGCTTGGCGAACGGAGCTCCGGTGCCCACCTTGTCGCCTTCCTTGACCAGCAATTCCAGCACTTCGCCGGCAAAGGGCGCGGGCACATCCATGGTGGCCTTGTCGGACTCCAGCATGCCCAGCGCCTGACCTTCTTCCACGCGGTCACCGACCGAGACGGACAATTCGATCACCTCGACCTCGTCATCGGTGCCCAGATCGGGCAGCTCGAACACGCGCTCCGAGCCACCCGACTCCTGGCGAGACTCGTCGGCGGCGTCGGAGCCGGACGGCTCGGCAGCCGCCGGGTCACGGCTTTCGGTACCGGCTTCGCTGTCGGACGACTCGGCGTCATCCGCGTCGCTCGCTGCTTCCTCGTTGTCAGTCTCGGCTGCACCGGTGTCGGCCAGCTCCATCTCGACGATCTCGCTGCCCGCGGACACCGTATCGCCCTCCTTGACCAGGATACGAATCACCTTGCCGGCGACGGGGCTCGGCACATCCATGGTGGCCTTGTCGGATTCCAGCACCATCAGCGCCTGCTCCTCGGACACCTCGTCACCAGGCGCAACGCTGATCTCGATGACCTCGACTTCCTCGGCACCGCCAAGGTCGGGAATTTTTACGGTTTCTTTTGCCACAAATCTTGTCCCTGAAAATCGGAATGGGTGGTATCAGCTCAGTAGCGGATCGGCCTTCTCGGGGTCGATGCCAAGATCCTTGATCGCCTTGGCGACATCCGCATGTTTGAACTCGCCCTCTTCGGCCAGTGCGTACAGCGCGGTTGCGACGATGAAGTGTCGATCCACCTCGAAGAAATGACGCAGGCGCTGGCGAGTATCGCTGCGACCGTAGCCGTCGGTGCCCAGCACATGATAGTTGCCGGGCACGAAGGCGCGAATCTGCTCAGCGTACGCTTTCATGTAATCGGTGGCGGCAATCACCGGCCCCTTGCGATCGCTCAGTTGTTCGGCGACCCAGGCACTGCGAGGCTTGTCGGTGGGGTGCAGGCGATTCCAGCGCTGGGCGGCCTGCCCGTCCCGTGCCAGCTGGTTGAAACTGGTGGCGCTCCAGATATCCGCGGCAACCTTGAATTCGTCACGCAGGATTTCCGCCGCGGCACGCACCTCGTTGAGAATGGTGCCCGAACCCAGCAGCTGCACCCGCTTGCGGGTACGCTTGTCGCCCTCTTCCAGCAGATACAGGCCGCGCACAATACCCTCTTCCGCGCCCTCGGGCATCGCCGGATGAGCGTAGTTTTCGTTCATGACGGTGATGTAGTAGAAGCAGTTTTCCTTGTCGCGGTACATGCGCTTGAGTCCGTCCTGGACGATCACCGCCAGCTCGTAGGCGTAGGTGGGATCGTAGGTACGGCAGTTGGGCACGGTATTGGCCAGCAGGTGGCTGTGCCCGTCCTGGTGCTGCAGCCCCTCACCATTGAGCGTGGTGCGGCCCGCGGTACCGCCGATGAGAAAACCGCGCGCCTGTGAGTCACCGGCGGCCCACGCCAGGTCACCGATGCGTTGGAAACCGAACATGGAGTAGTACACATAGAACGGGATCATCGGGCAGTTGTTGTTGCTGTAGGAGGTCGCACAGGCGATCCACGAGGACATGGCGCCCGCCTCGGAGATGCCCTCCTCGAGAATCTGCCCCTTCTTGTCCTCCTTGTAGTACATGATCTGACCGGCGTCCTCGGGCACGTATTTCTGGCCACTGGAGGAATAGATACCGAGCTGGCGGAACATGCCCTCCATGCCGAAGGTGCGCGCCTCATCCGGAACGATCGGCACAACGCGCTCGCCCACGTTCTTGTCCTTGACCAGCATGCCCAGCAGGCGCACAAAGGCCATGGTGGTGGATATTTCACGCTCGCCGGTGGACTCGAGCAACTTCTCGAAGGCCTGCAATTCCGGCACCTGCAGGGCCTCGTAATCGGTTCGGCGCGAAGGCAGGTAGCCGCCAAGAGTTTCGCGGCGGCGGCGCATGTAGGCCATTTCCGGGCTGTCGGGCGCGGGCCGGTAGTAGGGTACCTCCGCCAACTTGTCGTCCGGAATGGGCACCCCGAAGCGATCGCGGAACTTGCGCAGGCTGTCCACGTCGAGGTTCTTGAGGGAGTGGGTATCGTTGGCGGCTTCGCCGGCCGACCCCATACCGTAGCCCTTCACCGTCTGCGCGAGGATGACCGTCGGCTGGCCCTTGTGCGCGGCGGCTTCGGCATAGGCC
>JBJHAZ010000176.1:0-5253 GCA_050485225.1 Gammaproteobacteria bacterium | reverse complement strand
CCACATCCGGGTGACTGTCGAACACCTTGGCAATCCAGGTGGTACCGGATCGCGGCCGGCCGAACAGCATGATCAGGTTCTTCCCTTGCTCTGGCACACTCCACTCCTGTTGGATTCACGGACGGGTCAGTGCCGGCGATAGCAACAGCGCTGCCCCGAAATGCGCCTATCATACCGTGACGATCCGCCGATCGAGGCCGGTTTTCGCGAAAATTTTCCGCCCATTTCCATACGTCGTGATAAGCTCGCAAGCTCGCTTCGCACCGGCTTTAGGCGGTATTCGGCCTTTTGGTCCAGACCCACCGGATATTCAGCATGACGTTGCCGGGAGCCAACAGAATTCGGACAGCACCGATGAAAAACAAGCTGATGTTCAGACCCCGCATCTGGGCCATTCTCATCCTCACCGTTGTCGTGTTCGGCGGCCTGTTCGCCCTCCAATGGTACGGGCAGCGCATGATGAACGAGTTTTTCGACAACATGCCACCCCCGGAGGTGACGGTCACCTCGGCCGAAGCGATCGAGCTGGAATGGGCGCCCACCGTCTCGGTGGCCGGCAGTCTGGTGGCGGTGGACGGCGCCAACCTCACCACCGAGGTGGGCGGCATCGTCCACGAGATCCATTTTCCCAACGGCGCCGAAGTGGAAGCCGGTGACGTCATCGTTTCCCTCTACGCCGAAACCGATCGCGCCGAGCTCGATGCGCTGCGTGCCACCGCCCGATTGGCGGAAATCGAGCTCGAGCGTGCTCGAACACTGTTTGAACGCAACACCCTGTCGCGCTCCGAGTACGATCGGCGCCAATCGGAACTCGATCAGGCCCGCGCCAACGCAGCAGCACAGGAAGCACGTCTCGCCCAGAAGGAGCTGCGCGCGCCCTTCAGTGGCCAGCTGGGCATTCGACGCGTCAATATCGGGCAGTACGTGGCCGCCGGCGACCCCATGATCAGCCTGCTGGGCCTCGATCCGCTCTACGTCAATTTCACCCTGCCCGAGCAACAGCTGAGCCGGGTACGCGCCGGTCTGCCAGTGCAGGTCCGGGTTGCCGCCACCGGCACCGACATCGTTCGCGGCGCCATTACCGCCATCGAACCGGAGGTGGATGCGATCACCCGCAACTTCGGGGTCCAGGCCACCATCGCCAACCCGGACCGAACACTCCGGCCCGGCATGTATGCCCAGGTAGAAATTCCCCTGGGTGATGCCGCCCCGGTCACTGTCGTACCTCGCAGCGCCCTCGCCTATCGATCCTACGGCACCTTTGTCTATGTGCTGAACCCAACCGACGACGACACTGCGGAAGAGCCCGTCTACCGCGTCAGCCAGCGGTTTGTCACGCCCGGGGCGGCCCTGGGCGATCTGGTGGCGGTGGAGGGGCTTGAACCCGGCGAGACGGTAGCCAGCAGTGGACTCCTGAAGTTGACGCCCGGCGGCGTGACCCATGTGAACAACCGCCTGCTGCCCGATGCGGAGCTTGATCCGCAGCCGCCCAGCGGTTGAGGCCCGACCCGATGCGCTTCACGGACATCTTCATTCGCAAACCGGTACTGGCCACCGTGGTCAGCCTGTTCATCGTGCTGCTCGGCCTGCGCGCGGGCTCCGAGCTGAATGTGCGGCTCTACCCATTTATCGAAAATTCGGTGATCACCGTCTCGACGGTCTATGTGGGCGCCGATGCCGACCTCGTCCAGGGATTCATCACGGCACCGCTGGAAACGGAAATCGCCACGGCCGAAGGCATCGACTATCTCACCTCCACCAGTGGCAACGGCATCAGCAACATCAGCGTCTATGTTCAGGAGGACGCCAACGCCGAAGAGGTTTTCACGCAGGTTCTAAGCAGAGTCAATAAGTTACGATCCGAACTTCCTTCAGGATCTGAAGATCCGGTGGTCCAGCTCGGCACCGGCGATGACGTGGGGGACATGTACCTGTCCTTCAGCAGCGACAGCATGAGCCTCAACCAGATCACCGATTATCTGATTCGGGAGGTGGAACCCAAGCTGTCGACCATCCCCGGCGTACAGCGCGCCAATATCGAGGGCGATCGCAACTACGCCATGCGCATCTGGCTCGACCCGGCCCGCATGGCCGCACTCGACGTCACTGCCGGCGACGTGCGTCAGGCCCTGGCGGCGAACAACGTCCTGTCGGCGGTGGGCGCCACCAAGGGGTCGATGATGCTGCTGGACCTCAAGGCGCTGACCGACCTGAACACGCCGAGTCAGTTCGAGAACATCGTACTGCGGCAGCGGGACAACACCATCGTCCGGTTGCGCGACGTGGCAAGCGTCGAACTGGGTTCCGAAAGTTATTCCGGCAGCACCACATTCACCGGTCAGCAGTCGGCCTTCATTGCCGTCAATGCCACCAACGAGGCCAACGCGCTCGATGTGATCAACGCGGTGCGTGAGGTCTGGGAACAGCAGATCGTGCCCCAATTGCCGGAAGGGCTGGTCGGCGACATTCCCTACGACGCCACCGATTACATCCGCAGCGCCATCAGCGACGTGCAGAAGACCATCATCGAGGCGGTATTGATCGTCATCGTGGTCATCTTCCTGTTTCTCGGCTCCGTGCGCTCGGTGCTCATCCCGGCGGTTGCCGTGCCCCTGTCGCTGATCGGCGCCCTCTTCCTGATGCTGCTGATGGGCTTCTCCATCAACCTGCTGACCCTGCTGGCCATGGTGCTGGCCATCGGCATCGTGGTGGACGACGCGATCATCATCCTCGAAAACATCCACCGCCACGTGGAAGACGGCATGCAACCGATGGACGCCGCCCTGCTCGGCGCCCGGGAACTGGCGTGGCCGGTGGTGGCCATGACCACCACACTGGTGGCGGTCTACATCCCCATCGGCTTTGTCAGCGGACTGACCGGCACCCTCTTCACCGAGTTCGCCTTCACTCTGGCGGGCGCGGTCCTGCTGTCCGGCGTGATCGCCCTGACACTCTCGCCCATGATGTGCGCGAAGTTTCTCAAGCCCCACGACAGTCGCAACAGCGGCCGCCTGGCGGCATGGCTGGACGAGCGCTTCGAGCGCCTGCGCAACACCTACCAGCGCGACCTCAACCGCGTGCTGGACGACAAGGGTGGCGTACTGCTGTTCGGTGCCCTGATCTTCGTATCGTGCTATTTCCTGTTCGCCAGCGCCCCGACGGAACTTGCCCCCGAGGAAGACACCGGCTTCCTGTTCTATCTGATCGAGTCCGATCCGAACACGACCCTGGAATACATCGAGCGCTACAGCAACGAAATCAGCCACATCACCCGGTCCACCCCGGAAATTGCCAGCAACTTTCTCTACAACGGCATCAGCCTGATGGCGCCGGGAGCCACCAATGGCGGTTTCGGCGGCTTTGTGTTCAAGCCCTGGGACCAGCGGCAACGCAGCACCATCGAGGTGCTGAACAACGACATTCAGCCCCAGCTCGACCGCATCGCCGGACTGCGGATCATCGCGGTTGTGCCCAGCTCCATGCCCGTGCCGAGCACCTTTCCGGTGGAGTTCGTGATCGGTTCCACCGCCAATCCGCTGGTGCTGAATGACGTGGTGGACAACATCGTCGAGCGCGCCAACGCCAGCGGCAAATTCATCTTTCTCAATACGGACGTCAAATACGACCGGCCCCGGCAGAAGATTCTGATCGATCGCGACAAGGCCGCCCTGATGGGCGTGGACATGCAGACCCTGAGCAACGACCTGAGCACTTTCATGGCCGGTGCCTACGTCAACCGCTTCTCCCTCGACAATCGATCCTACAAGGTCATACCCCAGGTACAGCGCACGGATCGACTCAACCCGCAGCAATTGGAGGAGTACTACACCCGCGCTGGCGACGGACAGCTGGTTCCCCTGTCGACCCTGATCCGGCTGGAGGACGATGTGCAGCCCCAAGCCCTCAAGCGCTTCCAGCAACTCAACTCGGTCACCGTCTCCGGCGTGCCCAGGCCCGGGGTGCCGCTGGGCGAAGCGCTGGCCGAGCTGGAGCGGATCGCCGACGAGACCCTGCCGTTTGGCTACAGCGTCGACTACTCGGGTGAGAGCCGTCAGTACAAGAGCGAAGGCGCGGCCCTGGTGTTCACCTTCTTTTTTGCGCTGCTGGTGATCTATCTGGTGCTGGCGGCCCAGTTCGAATCCTTCCGGGACCCGCTGATCATGCTGGTGACCGTGCCCATGTCCATCTCGGGCGCGCTGTTCTTCCTCAACCTGCTGGCGATGTTCCAGGTACCCGGCGCCACCCTCAACATCTATTCCCAGGTGGGCCTGCTCACCCTGATCGGCGTCATCTCCAAGCACGGCATCCTGATTGTGGAATTCGCCAACCGGCTGCAGCAGGAGGGTCGCAGCAAGCGACAGGCGATCGAGGAAGCGTCCGCGATCCGGCTGCGACCGGTGCTGATGACCACCGCGGCACTGGTGCTGGCCATGCTGCCCCTGCTGACCGCCACCGGCCCCGGCGCGGTATCGCGCTTTTCCATGGGCCTGATCATTGCAGCCGGCATGACGATTGGTACCCTGTTCACCCTGTATGTGTTACCGGCTGTCTATCTGTTCATCGGTCGCGACTACGGCGCAGCAGCGCCGGATGCCGCCACGGCCACCGCCGGCCACGCTTGACCCATTTGGCTGAAGTAACGTTCGTATGCTGAAAATACAATGTCTTGGCGGTGTAGGAACCGTCACCGGCTCCAAGTTTCTGGTGACCACAGGCCAGGCGAAAATCCTGGTGGATTGCGGCCTGTTCCAGGGCTACAAGGTACTGCGCAAGCGCAACTGGTCCACCCTGCCCACCAACGGCCTGGATGCGGTGATCCTCACCCATGCCCACCTGGATCACAGCGGCTATCTGCCGGTGCTGAGGCGCCAGGGAACCCGGGCACCCATCTACTGCCACCGGGCCACCGGCGAGCTGCTGGGCCTGTTGCTGCCGGACAGCGGCAACCTGCAGGAGGAGGACGCACGCTTCCTGAACCGGCACAAGCTGTCCAAGCACGACCCTGCGCTGCCGCTCTATACCCGCGACGACGCCATGGAGACCCTGAAGCTCATCCAGACCATCGAGCACGGCGAGGTGCTGACCATCGGCGACCTGGTGATTCGTACCCAGCCGGCCGGGCACATCCTCGGCGCCTCCTCGGTCATTATCGAGCAGGGTGCCCGCCGGGTAGTCTTCTCGGGCGACCTGGGACGCTCCGATGACATCGTCATGTTCCCGCCCGAGCCCCTGCCCGAATGCGATGTCCTGTTC
>JBJHAZ010000175.1:0-5338 GCA_050485225.1 Gammaproteobacteria bacterium | reverse complement strand
GCGAGGTACTGCGCAACCGCCTGCCCGAAGTGGGCGTCTGGATCGACAGTGACGAGGAGGTGGAAACACTGCCCGAAGCCGACCGCGACCAGCTGCCGGTGATCGCCATCAACTTCCCCGCCTTCACCGATGGCCGTGGCTTTTCAACCGCACGCCTGCTGCGCGATCGCTACGGCTATCGGGGCGAGGTGCGCGCCATCGGAAACTTCATGCGCGATCAGCTGTTTTTCCTGCAGCGCTGCGGCTGCGACGCCTTTGCGCCCAGCGAGCCCTGGCCCGACTTCGAACAGTCGGTCAGCTCACTGCGCGACTTCAGCGAACCCTATCAGGCCGCCAGCGACCTGGACCAGCCCCTGTTCCGCCGCCAACCGCGCTGATCCCGCTCCGCGCACAAAAAATCCCGCAGTGGCACAGCTCCTGCGGGATTTTTTTGTCCAATGCAACAGGCTCAGCGCAGCAGGTGCAGCGACTGTAACCGCGACCACCAGCGCCGGGCCAGACTGTCGACCCGATTTTCCGCAGCCATGCCGAGCCGCTCGGGCAGGGGTTTGTGCTCACGATAACGCAGCCGGTAGATACGGCTGTCATCCACCCGGCTGCCGAGATACTCGTCGCTGGTCATCAGCTCGTCCACCAGGCCCAGCTCCAGGGCGCGGTTGCCCAGCCAGACTTCACCGGTGGCCACCTTCTCGATGTCGACCTGTTCACGGTGCGATTTCACGTACGCCTTGAAGTGGTCGTGAATCTCCTGCAGGTCCTCGCGGAACTTCTCGCGTCCCTGCTCGGTGTTCTCACCGAACACCGTGAGGGTACGCTTGTATTCACCGGCGGTGACCTGCTCGAAATCGATGTCGTGCTTGCGCAGCAAGCGGTGAAAATTCGGCAGCTGGGCCAACACACCGATGGAGCCAACCAGCGCGAAGGGCGCAGCGATCACCCGGTTGGCGACGCAGGCCATCATGTACCCGCCACTGGCGGCCACCTTGTCGACGCAGGCGGTCAGCGGGATGCCCTTGCGCCGAATCCGGTCCAGCTGGCTCGCTGCCAGGCCGTAGCTGTGCACCATGCCACCGCCACTTTCGAGCCGTACCACCACTTCGTCCTGCGGCGTCGCCTGCCCCAGCAGCGCCGTGATCTCCTCCCGCAGACTGGCCACGGCCGAGGCCCGCATGTCACCGTGAAAATCGAGCACGAAAATCCGGCCACCTTCGGGCGAATGGCCCTTGGCCCGCTTGCGCTGCTCCTTGCGCTCCTCACGGTGCGCCGCGCGCCGTTCCGCCCGGGTACTCATGGCGTCGCGCAAGCGCTGTCGGGTACTGCGAATCTCATCGTGCAGTGCCACCACCTCGAGTTCGCCGCGTCGGGAACCACGGCCACGTCCGCCGAGGCCCGCCACGAGGCCGATGGCGATCACCAGCGCCACCACCAGGGTCGCCACCTTGGCCAGAAAAAGCCCGTAATCCACCAGGTATTCCACTCACGTCTCCTTCGCTGTCACGACTGCTCCGGACCAGCGCCCGGGGTCGCCTGCGTTCAATGATCGTCCCGCGATGCCTCGGCGTGGTCTGCCGATGCCTCCTGGCGCAGCCAGACACAGTTGCCGGATGACGCCTTGTCGATATCCGCCAGCCGCTCGCGGTGCAGCTGGAGCTCAGTGTCATCGGCGCGTACCACCTTCAGGCGCGGCCGGCTGTCGGGGAGACGGCGAATCGCGGCAGCTCCCCCTTCCAGTCCGTAATCCTCGCCGGACCCGAGGCTCAGCATGACCTGTCCCCCGGTCATGGTGACGTACACATCGGCCAGGATCTCGGCATCCAGCAAAGCGCCGTGCAGGTCGCGCTGGGAGTTGTCGATACCATAGCGCTTGCACAGCGCATCGAGATTGTTCTTCTGACCCGGGTGACGCTGTCGCGCCATCACCAGCGTATCCACCACGGAGCAGAGGCGCTCCAGAGGCCCGGGGTTGCCGCCACCCAGCTTCGCCAATTCGTGATTAAGGAAGCCGAGGTCGAAGGGCGCGTTGTGAATCACCAGTTCGGCGCCACGCACGAAGTCGAGAAAATCCTCGGCAATCTGCGCGAAGACCGGCTTGTCGGCCAGAAACTCGTTGCCGATACCGTGCACCTCGTAGGCGCCGGCGTCCACTTCGCGCTCGGGATTGATGTACTGGTGGTAATGGCGACCGGTGAGGCGCCGGTTCACCAACTCGACGCAACCGATCTCGATGATGCGGTGATCCTGACTGACTTCAAGACCGGTGGTTTCCGTATCCAGTACCACCTGCCTCATGCCTGCTTCCTCCCCTTGCGGGCCAGCTCGTCGATGCCCAGATTGGCCAGCTCATCGGCGATTTCGTTCTCGCGGTGGCCGCTGTGTCCCTTGACCCAGTGCCAGGTGACGCGGTGCCGCTGCGCCTGCTCGTCCAGCGCCTGCCAGAGATCGACATTCTTCACAGGCTGCTTGCTGGCGGTCTTCCAGCCACGCTTCTTCCAGTTGACCAGCCACTCGGTGATGCCCTTGCGGACATACTCGGAATCGGTGGTCAGGTGCACGTCGCAGGGTTCCTTGATGGCTTCGAGGGCACGAATCGCGGCGGTCAGCTCCATCCGGTTGTTGGTGGTTTGCGGCTCGCCCCCGTGCAGGGATTTTTCCTGGTCGCCATAGCGCAACAGGGCACCCCAGCCACCGGGACCCGGATTGCCGCGACAGGCACCATCGGTAAACACTTCAACGGTTTTCATGCGCTTTTCTTCACCTTGTTACCACCGTGGGCTGCCACCCGACGCAGGGCGAGGGATGGTACCGGCACCCTGCCCCACCGTAAACCCTTGTTGTAGATCGGTCGTGCCACCGTCTTGCGGGCCACCACTACGTAGAAGGCACCCGCCAACGGAAACAGCCGATCGCCCCATCGATCGATACCGGGGGTTCTTTCCAGCCACCAGCGATTGCAACCCGGTGGCTGATAACCGCCACGGCTCTGCCAGACCGGCATGCAGTGCAGTACCTCGAGCCAGTCGGCGACACGGCCGCGCAGCAGGCTGTTGTAGCGCCAGATCGCCTGGCGGGTAAAGAGCTGGCCGACGGGTTTGATGAGCCCCCAGAGACTCAGGGGGTTGAAGCCCACCACCACGATGTGCCCGCCGGGCATCAGGACCCGGATGGCCTCCCGCAATACCGAGTGGGGCGACGGGGAAAAGTCGAGCGCGTGGTGCAGGATCAATGCGTCGATACTGTCGCAGGGCAGCGGCAACTCGGCAAAGTCCGCGACCGCGGCACCGCCCGCAACGCCGTTGCCACTGGCGAGCGTGAACCGGTGCAGATGCGGAAACCCCTCGATCATCAGGGGCCGTGGCGTCATGCCGAGCTGGAGCAGGTGGTAACCCGGCATGGCCGGCGCCTGACGGAGGCACTGTTGCTCCTGCTCCAGGAGATAGTCGCCATAGACAGTGCCCAGCCAGCGGTCCAGCTCCACCTCGGTCTCGCCCAGCGGGCGGGCCACCGGCAGGCGCGTCAACGCGTTGTTCCTGAGAGAAAACACTGCACTCCGGCTCCGGCAGAAGGCGTTGGAATTCGTTACCATTATGAGCGTAAACGCGCGCAATACCCAAGCGTATCCCGAACAGGAGACATCACGTGGCCCTGAAGATCCGCCCGATCCAAGCCTTCAACGACAACTATATCTGGCTACTGCATCACCATGGCAGCCAGCGCGCCTGTGTGGTGGACCCCGGTGATGCCCGCCCGGTGATCGAATACCTGTCGCGACGAGAGCTGACCCTCGAGAGCATTCTTGTCACCCATCACCACCCGGACCATGTGGGTGGCGTTAAACGCCTTGCGGAACACTATGGCGCGACCGTGTACGGGCCCGCCTCGCAGCACTTCCGCGATGTGGATGTCGTGCTGCACGAGAGCGACACTTGCCGCATTCTCGACGCTACCTTTCGGGTGATGACCGTACCCGGCCACACCCTCGACCACATCGCCTACTTCCATCATGAGCCTGGTGATCGGCCGCTGCTGTTCGCCGGTGACACCCTGTTTGCCGGCGGCTGCGGGCGCCTGTTCGAGGGCACGCCCTTACAGATGCTCGAGTCCCTGAACAGTCTGCGGCAACTGCCGGACGATACCCTGGTCTACTGCGCCCACGAGTACACCCTCGCCAACCTGCGGTTCGCCCTGGCCGTGGAGCCTGACAACGAACGGTTGCAACAGCGATTCCGGGAGGCCGAAGCGACGCGCCGCCGCGAGGAGCCCACCGTTCCGTCGACTCTGGCGGAGGAGAAAGCCACCAACCCCTTCCTGCGCTGGTCCGAGCCCGCCGTGATCGCCTCGGCGCAGCGCCATGCCGGCATGAGGGACACGGATTCGACCGCGGTCTTCGCCGCTGTCAGGGCCTGGAAAGACGTGTTCTGATTTTGATGCTAGAATAGGCGATCTTTTGCGGGACAAAGCAGGAAGCTTGTAAAGAATACCCCGCAAATAGTTGATTTTGCTGAAACCAACACTTGACGACTGCCATGAAGAAATCCTGGCCATTCGTTCTGTCGGCCCTTTTTCTGGCCACTACCGGCTGCGCAACCCAGCAGGCGGGACAGGACCAGCCCAGCACCGCACTGGTGACTCCCGAGCACAGCTCGCGGATCGCCACCCGCGCCGTACAGAAGCGTGCCGTCGCAGAGCAGCGCGAGGAAGCACCCTGCCTCATCGAGCGACTGCGCAATGGACTGGCCTTCACCGACGGTCGAAACACCGATCTGTTCAGTGAGCGGCTCGACTGGCACCGCAGTAACCCCACCTTCCTGCCCGAACTGCTGGGTCGCGGTGAGCGCTACCTGCACTACATCGTCGAGGAACTGGAAGCGGCCGGCCTGCCCGCCGAACTGGCGATGATCCCCATCGTCGAGAGCGGCTTCGACCCCTTCGCCTACTCCCCCAGTCACGCATCCGGTATGTGGCAGTTTATCCCCGCCACCGGAGAGCGCTTCGGGCTGACGCGGGACTGGTGGTGGGCCGGGCGCCGTGACGTCATCGACTCCACTGCTGCCGCCCTCGCCTACCTGGAATACCTGCACGACTTTTTCGACGGCGACTGGCTGCTGGCCCTTGCGGCCTACAACGCTGGCGAAGGCACGGTGAGCCGCGCCGTTGCGCGCAACCGCGCCGCCAACCAGCCCACCGACTTCTGGTCACTGCAGTTGCCGCAACAGACCCAGAATTACATTCCGGCCATCCTCGCCCTCGCGGAAGTGCTGCGCGAGCCGGAAACCTACGGCGTCGCGCTGCCGGAAATGCCCAACGAGCCCTATTTCGAAGTGGTAGAGCTGGAAGGAGC
>JBJHAZ010000174.1:0-5346 GCA_050485225.1 Gammaproteobacteria bacterium | reverse complement strand
CATTGCCGGATCTTATGGAGTTTGGATCACTATAAACCCGCGCCGCCGGCTTGCAAACCGTCAGGCGGGCAGGGTTCGTCACTCAGCGCAACAGCTGGTGCTGCTGGAGGCATTCCGGGCAGATGCCGTGGCTCACGTTCACCGCCTGCTTGACGTACTCATCCAGCGGCTGCCAGCCGCCGTCCTCGTCCCGCACGGCGTGGCACCAGGCGCACATGGGCAGGATCTTCTCGAACTGCTCGATCTCCTGGCGCGTCCTCAGCAGCTCGATCTGCGCCACTGCAGCACGGCTGAGGATTTTCAAGGCCTGGCGCTGGGCGACGGTCAGCTTGCGGGGTTCATGGTCGATCACGCACAGGGTACCGAGGATGTCGCCTTCCCGTACCCGGAGCGGCGCGCCAGCGTAGAAGCGGATGCGCGGCTCGGCGGTGACCAGTGGGTTGTCGGCAAAGCGGTGGTCGCGGGTGGCGTCCTCCACCACCAGCAGCTCGTCGCTTTCCAGCGCATGGGCACAGAAGGCCATGCTGCGCGGCGTTTCCTCGGCGTTCAGGCCGACCCGGGCCTTGAACCACTGGCGGTGGTCATCCACCAGGCTGACGAGACTGATGGGTGCTTCGCAGATGGTGGAGGCGAGGTGGGCCAGTTGGTCGAGCAGCTGGTCCGAGGCGGTATCCATGATCTTGTAGAGCCGCAGGGTACGCAGACGTCGACGTTCGTCGGGGGGCGGGAGCGGCTCGGTCATGGGACTCTCGTGTGGGGTGTGTCTGTTCTGACTGCGCCGGGCAGGCGCAGTTCAGTGTCCAGTGCTCAGTGTTCACCGTTGAGTATGGACCATGAGCCAGCGGTGTGCCGCGGTGCCGGCGCGGTAGCCGGTGGCCAGGCAGGCGGTGAGCAGGTAGCCGCCGGTGGGGGCTTCCCAGTCGAGCATCTCGCCGGCGGCGAACACCCCGGGCAGGGCGCGCAGCATCAGGCCCTCGTCCACGGCGTCGAAGGCGATGCCCCCGGCACTGCTGATGGCCTCGGCGATGGGGCGGGGCCCCTCGACGGCCAGTGGCATCGCCTTCAGGGCCGCGCTGATGGCGGTCGGGTCGCTGCGATCAAGCGCGGGGCAGCAATCGCGCAGCAGGGCGCTGGCCACGGCCGGCAGCCGCAGTTGCTTGCGCAGCAGGTTGGCAAAGGAGGTGCCCTTGCGAGCAGAGGCGAGACGGTCCCGGATCCACTCGGGCGAGCGCTCCGGCAACCAGTCCAGCGTCAGTGCCGTGCCCGGCCGATCGAGATGGTCGCGCAGCGGGCCGCTGAGCGCGTAAACCAGCGAGCCTTCGATGCCGTAATCGGTGACGACCAGTTCGCCCTTGCGCCGGATCGGATCTTCGGACGGGATCGTCAGGCTGAGGGCCACGTTCTTCAGCGGGGTGCCGGCGAACCGTTCCCGCAGATGATCGCTCCAGTGTAGCCGGAAGCCGCAGTTGCTGGGCCGCAGGGGGCGCACCGCCACGCCCTGTCCGGCCAGCAGCGATACCCAGCTGCCGTCGGAGCCGAGGCGCGGCCAGCTGGCTCCGCCGAGGGCCAGTACCACGGCATCGAAACGGCGTGACTGCTCGCTGGTGGGGGAGGAAAACCGCCAGCCCAGCGCCGGGTTGTGGTCGGGCCAGCCGGTCCAGCGGTGACGGGGGTGAAAGATCACGCCCCGGCTGCGCAATCGGTGCAGCCAGGCGCGCAGCAGCGGCGCGGCCTTCATCTCCCGGGGAAACACCCGGCCCGAGGTGCCCACGAAGGTGTCGATGCCGAGCCCGTGGATCCAGGCCCGCAGCTGCTCCGGCGGGAAGTCGTCGAGGATCGATTGCAGGTCGGCACGGCCGGTGCCGTAGCGGGTGACGAAGGTGTCGTAGTCCTCGGCGTGGGTGATGTTCATGCCGCCCACGCCGGCGAGCAGGAACTTGCGCGCCACGCTCGGCATGGCGTCGAACACCTCCACCCGGCGGCCTGCAGTGGCCAGCACTTCGGCCGCCATCAGCCCGGCCGGTCCCGCGCCGATGACGGCCACAGCGGGCCCGGAGGCGGCGGTGATGGCGTGACGGTCGGCGGTCATCGGCGCTGGGCAGC
The DNA here is from genome assembly GCA_050485225.1 of Gammaproteobacteria bacterium. GTDB lineage: Bacteria > Pseudomonadota > Gammaproteobacteria > Pseudomonadales > Porticoccaceae > JBJHAZ01. The sequence goes on along the minus strand of JBJHAZ010000174.1, from coordinate 3,243 downwards.
GTGAACGGGGAGGGGGTGGCTCACTCCAGGTTCTGGATCTGTTCGCGCATCTGCTCGATCAGCACCTTGAGTTCCACCGACAGCTGCGAGGTCTGGCTCGACAGGGATTTCGAGCCAAGGGTATTGGCCTCGCGGTTGAGTTCCTGCATCAGGAAGTCGAGGCGACGACCGACGGGTTCGTTGCGCTTGAGGATGGCGAAAATCTCCGTGACATGGGTGTCGAGGCGGTCCACCTCCTCGTCCACGTCGGATTTCTGCGCCAGCAGCACCGCCTCCTGCTCCAGCCGTTCGGGCGGCAGTTGCACGCTCAGATCCTCGAGGCGCGCCATGAGCTTCGCGCGCTGCGCCTCCAGCAATTGCGGCATCAGTTCGCGCACTTGTGCGGTGATGGCGCTGATGCCGTTGAGCCGCTGCCGGATATGGTCGGCCAGACTTTCGCCCTCGCGCCGGCGGTGCTGGCGCAGCTGCTCCAGCGCCTCGTCGAAGGCGGCCAATGCGGTGGCGTGCAGCGCCTCGGTATCTGTCTCGCCGTGACGCAGGACGCCGGGCCATTGCAGGACCTCCAGCGGCGAAATCGGCGCCGGATCGGCCATCAGCTGGCTGACAGTCTCGCAGGCTTCGAGGGTCTGCCGCGCCAGTTCCAGGTCCACATCCAGTCCGGTCTGGTGGTGTACTGGCTGGAAGGCCAGAGCGCAGTCCACCTTGCCGCGCCCCAGGGCGTCGCGCAGCTTTTGACGCAGGGCAGGCTCCAGTTCGCGGAATGGGTCGGGCAGGCGGAAGGTCGGTTCGAGGTAGCGGTGATTGACCGAGCGTATCTCCCAGCTCATGACCCCCTGCGGGTCCTGGGCGGTGGTGCGGGCAAAGCCGGTCATGCTGGCGGGCATGGAATGTCCTTTCGTTGCAAACAGTTGGCTGTTGGTGATGTTACCAGAGGGTTGCGCCGAATAGGCTACAATGGCCGCCCTATCAACGGCAGAGGAGCACCCCATGCGACCCAGCGAACGTCAACCCGATCAGATGCGAGCCGTGCGAATTACCCGCGGTTTTACCCGTCACGCGGAGGGCTCGGTGCTGGTGGAGTTCGGTGAGACGCGGGTGCTGTGTACGGCCAGTGTGGAAAGCGGTGTACCGCGCTTCCTGCGCGGCTCCGGCCAGGGCTGGGTTACCGCCGAGTACGGCATGCTGCCGCGCTCTACCCATGAGCGCATGGGCCGCGAGGCCGCCCGGGGCAAGCAGGGCGGGCGCACCCTCGAGATCCAGCGACTCATCGGTCGCTCGCTGCGGGCTGCGGTGGACCTCAAGGGCCTGGGCGAGAACACCATCACCATCGACTGCGATGTGCTGCAGGCCGACGGCGGCACCCGTACCGCGGCCATTACCGGGGCCTGCGTGGCGCTGATGGACGCGATGCACTGGATGGTGCAGCAGCGCCGCATCGCGGCGGTGCCGCTGTTGAACAGGGTGGCGTCGGTGTCGGTGGGTATCTACCGGGGCACGCCGGTGCTCGATCTCGACTACGCCGAGGACTCCACCGCCGAGACCGACATGAACGTGGTGATGAACGATGCCGGCGGCTTTATCGAGGTGCAGGGTACCGCCGAGGGGCACCCGTTCACCGAGGAGGAGTTCACGAAGATGCTGGCGCTGGCCAGGCAGGGCATCGGCGAGCTGTTTGTGCTGCAGGAAGCCGCGCTGGCCGGCTGAGGCCGACTGCGCAGAAGCGCTTTTGTCAGTGGGAAGGGCAGGCGTGGCGGCGGCGCCATACCCGCTCCGGGCCGCTGATCGGGCTTACAGGTCTTCCAGGTCGTAGTCGACCAGCACGGGGCAGTGGCTGGAAAACTGCTGCGCCTTGTACATCACGGCGTACTCGACCCGCGGCACAATCTCCTGAGAGATGATGTGGGTGTCGGTGCGCCAGCCGTCGCCTTCACCGGGCGTGCCGGAGGGCCACCAGCTGAACTCGTCGGGATCGGTATTGCCGAGCCGAAAGGCATCGGCGTAGCCGATGTCGTTGTAGAGCTGGTTGAGCCACTGGCGTTCCTCGGGCAGGAAGCCGGATTCGCTCTCATGCGCCGCGGCGTTCTGCACGTCGATGTCCTTGTGGGCCATGCCCCAGCCGCCGCAGATGATGTAACGGCGGCGTTTGCGGGTCACCTTCGTGAGGTGCGCCTGCAGGGTATCGAAGAACTTGAGCTTGTCGGCCTGCGACTGGGTGCCCGCCTCGGCTTTCGGCGCCAGCAGCGAGCCGATGGAATACTGGTCGAAGTCGGCCTGCAGGTAGCGGCCGAAGGTGTCCTCGCCGGTGGGCATGCCGAAGCCGAACACGATCGCCTTGGGCATCTGGCGGGTGTAGATGGCGACGCCGTTGACGCTCGGGTCCGGCGCGTCCAACACGTAGCTGAAGTAGCCGTCGAGTTGCATCGCGGGATTGTCGAGCACGTCGTACTCGCCCATGCGGAGGTCCTGCAGGCAGATCGCCTCGGCGTCCTGACCGGCAAGCCACTCGAACAGGCCCTTGTCGGTGGCAGATTGGATTCCATCAACGGAAAGACTGATGATGCGCATGGTCGCCCCTGTAAATTTGACGGTGTATGATAGCCAATTTCAACGAAATTCGAAAAACTTTCTGTCCATTTGGTGACGAATGAAACCATTTCAACGCGATTTCATCGAACTTGCCCGCCAGCGCGAGGCGCTGCTTTTTGGCGAGTTCACCCTCAAGTCGGGTCGTACCAGTCCTTATTTTTTCAACGCCGGCCGCTTCCGGACCGGTGCGGCCCTGGCCGCGCTGGGTAAACACTATGCCCAGGCGATCGTGGAGTCCGGCATCGAGTTCGACGTGTTGTTCGGGCCGGCCTACAAGGGTATTCCGCTGGTCGCGGCGGTGGCCATCGCGCTGTCCGAGCATTTTGACCGCGATGTGCCCTATTGCTTCAACCGCAAGGAGGCCAAGGATCACGGCGAGGGCGGCAACCTGGTGGGTGCACCGCTGGAAGGCCGCATCCTGATTGTCGATGACGTGATCACTGCCGGTACGGCGATCCGCGAAGTCATGGCGCTGATCGACGCTCAGCCGGCCGCCAGGGCGGCAGCGGTCGTGGTCGGGCTGGATCGCAAGGAGCGGGGCCAGGGTGAGCTGTCCGCGGTACAGGAAGTGGCCCAGACCTTCGGCTTGCCGGTGCTGGGCATCGTCGATATCGATTGTATCATTGATTACCTCGGGGAGTCGGCGGCCGACCCGCA
>JBJHAZ010000173.1:0-5373 GCA_050485225.1 Gammaproteobacteria bacterium | reverse complement strand
GCCAGGGCGGTCATGTCCGGCTCGATGGTGGTGCCCGGCCCGGTTCCGCGGGGATAGCGCACGGCGGCAGGCCCCTCGTGGATATAGCCGGTGTACAGCATCTGCCGCGCCTCGTTCTCATCGGACGGTGCCATGACGAGCATATTGGGGACGCAGCGCAGGTAGCTGAGGTCGAAACTGCCCGCATGGGTCGCACCGTCCTCGCCCACCAGGCCGGCCCGGTCGATGGCAAACAGGACGTCGAGATTCTGCAGGGCCACATCGTGGATCAGTTGATCGTAGCCGCGCTGCAGGAAGGTGGAGTAGATCGCCACCACGGGCTTCAGCTGTTCGCAGGCCAGTCCTGCGGCCAGCGTGACCGCGTGCTGCTCGGCGATGGCCACGTCGTGAAAACGGTCGGGGAAACGCTTGGCAAACTCGACCATGCCGGAGCCCTCGCACATGGCCGGGGTAATGGCCACCAGGCGCGAGTCCCGCTCGGCCATGTCGCACAGCCACTGGCCGAACACCGCCTGGTACTTGGGCCGGGGCGGTGGGGCCGGCGCCACAGGTTTCTTGGGCTCGATCTTGTTGAGGGCGTGGTAGCCGATGGGGTCGTTCTCGGCCGGCACGAACCCCTGTCCCTTGCGGGTGATGGTGTGCAGCAGGATGGGACCCTTGAGCGCGCGCAGGTTGCCCAACGTCTGCACCAGCAACGGCAGGTCGTGGCCGTCGATGGGGCCGATATAGTTGAAGCCCAGCTCCTCGAACACGATTCCCGGGGCCACCATGGCCTTGAGGTGTTCTTCCGTCTTGCGCACAAAGCTGGCGGCCGAGGGCATGGCCTTGAGGGCCTTTTTGCCGCCCTCGCGGATGGCGTTGTAGAACCGGCTCGCCCAGATCTTGGAGAAGTAGGTGGCAAGCCCGCCCACGTTGCGGGAAATGGACATGTTGTTGTCGTTGAGCACTACCAACAGGTCGGCATCGGTGTGGGCGCAATGGTTGATGGCCTCGAAGGCCATGCCGGCGGTCATGGCACCGTCGCCGATCACGGCGATCGCCTTGCGATCCTCGTGCTTGTGCCGGGCGGCCAGCGCCATGCCGAGCGCGGCGCTGATGGACGTGCTGGAGTGTCCCACGCCGAAGGTGTCATAGGGGCTTTCGGGGCGCTTAGGGAACCCCGACAAGCCGCCCGCCTGTCGGATGGTGGGCAGCTGTTCGCGGCGTCCGGTGAGGATCTTGTGGGGGTAGGTCTGGTGACCCACATCCCACACCAGTCGATCCTCCGGCGTGTTGAATACATAGTGCAGGGCAATCGTCAGCTCGACCACGCCCAGCCCGGCGCCGAAGTGGCCACCCGAACAGCCGACGCTGTACAGCAGGTAGGCGCGCAGCTCGTCCGCCAGCTGGGTCAGCTGCTCGGGCGCCAGCTCCCGCAAGTGGTGGGGATGCTCGATGGTATCCAGCAGCGGGGTTGCCGGGCGGACCCGCGGAATGTCGGTGAATTTTCTGGCCATCGCTAGTACAGGGCAAATCCCGTGGGAAAACGACCAATTCTACACCAATATCAGTGATCGCGATGCACGATGTAGTCGGCCAGGGCCCGCAGGGTGTCGGCTTTCCCGGCCAGCGACGAGAGTGCGTCGTGGGCCTGCTGATGCAGCTCTCCCAGCCGCTGTCGCGCACCGTCCACACCGAGCAGCGAGCAGTAGGTGGACTTGTGGCGCGCCTGGTCGGCGCCCTGGGTCTTGCCCAGGGTTTCGGTGCTGCCTTCCACATCGAGGATGTCGTCCTGCACCTGGAAGGCCAGGCCGATGGCGGCGGCATAGCGGCGCAGTGCCGCCAGTCGGTCGGTATCGGTGATGCCGGCCACCAGCGCGCCCAACTCGACGCTGGCGCTGATCAGGGCACCGGTCTTGCGGCGGTGGATCTGCTCCAGCAGCTGGAGGTCGGCGGGCACGGTCTCGGCTTCGAGGTCGAGCATCTGGCCGCCGGCCATGCCGGGAAAGCCGATGGCATCGCCCAGCACCTGGACCATGCGCAACGCCGTGGCGGCGGGCGTTGTCTCCAGGCGGCCAAGTTCGGCAAAGGCGAGGCTCTGCAGGGCGTCGCCGCACAGGATCGCGGTTGCCTCGTCAAAGCGGATATGGCAGGTGGGTTGTCCGCGGCGCAGGTCGTCATCGTCCATGGCCGGCAGGTCATCGTGTACCAGCGAGTAGGCGTGCACCAGCTCCACGGCGCAGGCGGCGCGATCCGTATCGGCGCTGGCGGCTGAGGCGGTATCCGCGGCAGCGTAGACCAGCACGGCACGCACGCGCTTGCCGCCGTTGAAAATGCTGTAGCGCATGGCCTCCGCAAGACGCTCCGGCTGGTCACACGCCGGTGGCAGGCATTGCTCAAGGGCGGCGTTGACCCGCTGGCGGCTGTCGGTCAGAAAGCGATGCAATAGCGGACTCATCCCTGCAGGTCTTCATCGGGCAGGGCCTGCTCGGCTTGCAGGACGTTGACGCGCTGCTCGGCCGACTTGAGAGCCTGTTGGCAGTGACGGATGATCTGCACACCCTCCTCGAAGGCTTTGAGGGAATCCTCCAGGGTCAGGTCGCCCTTTTCCATGCCGGCGACCAGTGTCTCCAGCTGCTTGAGGCTGTCTTCGAAATTGACGGTTTTCTTGCGTGTAGCCACGTTGATGGGACTCGGTTGAGGCTGAGACGGTGCTTGCCCACACGGGTGAGAGCAGGCGGGTAACTTAGCGGTTGCAGTACGGTCCGGTCAATCGTTCGCCGTTTTGCGAGCGCCCTGTACAGGTTGTGTAGGAAATTTCCTACACAAAGTCGAGCTGTTTTCCTATAGGCGGATGTGGGTCGCAGGGAGATAATCTCTCTCGCACGGAAGCCATGGCACACGGATGTGTACCGACCAGGGAATGACATGGATGTCTGGTCGTTGTTTCCGGCAAGTTGCCTACGGCAGCTTGACACAATCGATACTGCCCTTCTTGATACCCCTCCGCTTGCGGAGGGGTTTTTTATTGTCCCGGATTTCCTTCTACACTGAAAGCCTGTTGCCAGTGTCTGTTCATGTTCGGGAGTTGTCTGATGGGAAGTTTTTCTGCATACGGTCGGTCCGCGGTGATTGCGGGTCTTGTTGTGGTGGGTAGCGTGCTGGTGGCTCAGGCCGAGCCGCGCGCCCCCGCCGGAATCGATCTGCCGGAGCAGCAGGCGCCACCCTCCAACCAGTGGTTGCAGGATGCGGATACCGATGCCGACCGCTTTCGCAAGCTGGAAACCTATCTCGGAGGCTTCAGTTCGGCGATGCTCGAGGTGGGCAAGCGCTACCGGCACTTTCATCAGGCGATTGCCGATGACAATCTGGAACTGGCCGCCTACCAGTGGGAAAAGATCGGCGGTGCGATCAAGGTGGGCCTCATGAAGCGCCCGGCCCGCACGGCCAACGCCGAGGCGCTCTTTCTCGACGAGGTCTGGCCCGCCATGGAGGCGAGTCTGGAGGAAGGGGTGGTCGAGACGGTTCGCACTCGATTCGGCGTTGTTCGCGAGGCGTGCATGACCTGCCACGCGGCCGAAGGCGTCCCCTTCGTCAATGACCAGCCGCTCTTTCGCGAGCTGGTCTTCGAGTGATTCCGCGCTACCAGATTCGGATACGTTCGTCCGCCGGTTTGTAGAGGCCGTCTCCCGGCCGGGTGTCGAAGGCCTCGTGGAAGGCGTCGATGTTCACCACGACCCCGTTGACGCGAAACTCCGGTGGGGCGTGCGGGCTGGTGCGCAGCAGGCGCCTGACCAGTTCGTCCCGTCGCTTCACACGCCAGGCCTGGGCCCAGCCCATGAAGACCCGTTGTTCACCGCTAAATCCGTCGATCGTGGGCGCGTCCGAGCCATCGAGGGCGATGCGGTAGGCGCGGAAGGTCATGGACAGTCCACCCAGGTCACCGATGTTCTCGCCCAGGGTGAGCTGGCCGTTGATGAAGGCCTCCGGCAGCACTTCATATTGGTTGTACTGCTCCACCAGCTGCTGCCCGAGCGCATCGAAGCGTAGGCGATCCTCATCGGTCCACCAGTTGGCCAGATTGCCCTCGGCATCGTAGCGGCTGCCCTGGTCGTCGAACGCGTGACCGATTTCGTGCCCGATGACGCCACCGATGGCGCCGTAGTTGACGGCATCGTCCGCCGCCATGTCGAAGAAGGGTGGTTGGAGGATGGCGGCGGGAAAGACGATCTCGTTCATGGTCGGGCTGTAATAGGCGTTGACGGTCTGGACCGGCATGAACCACTCGTCCGGGTCGACGGGCTGGTCCAGCAGGTCCACATCGCGCTGATGGCGCCACTGGCGGATGCGCCGCAAGTTGCCGATCAGGTCGTCCGGTTGCAGGTCGAGTGCGCTATAGTCGCGCCATTGGTCCGGGTAGCCGATCTTGGTGTTAAGCGTGTCGAGCTTCTCCAGGGCGCGCTGGCGCGTGGCCGGCGTCATCCACTCGAGGGTTTCGATGGACTGGCGGAAGGCCGTCTTGAGATGTTCGGTCATCTCCAGCATGCGGTCGCGGGCCTTCGGCGGAAAGTGCTCATCGACGTACAGCTGCCCCAGGGCGTCGCCCAGGTGACTGTTGAGGTTGCTGATGGCACGCTTCCACAGGGGCTCGGGCTCTTCTGCGCCGCCCAGGTCGCGGCCGTACAGGTCGAAGTAGGCGGCATCGAAGTCGCTGCCCAGCCAGGGCGCCCACGAGCGCAACAGCTGCAGCGTCAGGTAATCCCGCCAGGTGTCGATGGGCGTTGCCCGCATGAGTTCGTCGAGCCGGGCCACGTAGTCGGGTTGGCGCACCACGTAGCGCGACTGTCCATCAAAGTCGAGGGTGTCCAGATAGCGCTGCCACTCGGGGGCCAGCTGATCGATCAGTTCGGCCTTGCTCATGGGGTTGTAGGTGTTTTCGGCATCGCGGTTGGCCACGCGACTCCAGTGGTAACCGGCTAGCTGACGTTCCACCTCGATCACGGCGTCGACCCGCTGGCTGCGTGCGTCCGGATCGCCGGCCAGCTCCAGCAGGCGCTCGAGATAGTGGCGATAACTGTCCAGCAGGGCTTTACCCTGTTCCGAGTCATCCTGGTAATAGTCGCGATCCGGCAGGCCGAGCCCCGACTGGGACAGATACACCACATGGCGATCCGACTCGCGTCGGTCCTGTCCGACCCAGCTGACCAACGGGGTGGCGACGCCATTGCGGGACAATTCCGCAAACACGTGCGGCAGCTCCGCGTGGCTGGTGAGGCTGTCTATGACGGTCAGTTCCGGCGCCAGGGCTTCAAGCTCGGTGACCGGGGCTCGGTTGGCGGCCAGCATGTCCCGATACAGGGTCGAGACCAGTTGTTCGTTATGGTTGCGCGGTGT
>JBJHAZ010000172.1:1141-5384 GCA_050485225.1 Gammaproteobacteria bacterium | reverse complement strand
GAGCTGCTCGGTGACGTCTTCACCGCGCTGCAGGGCTGCGAGCAGTTGCACGAATTGCGCGGCGGCGGGGTCGACAGCCGCGTCGAGCTCGACAAATTCGGCAGCGGTTTCAGCCGTCAGCGGTGCCGTCTCGCCGGCACCGAGCTGGCGGATAGAGCCGTCGGCGAAAGCGACCACAGCCTCACCGCCTTCGGCAACCTGCAACACCTCACCCTCGAGGATAAGGTCGCCAATCTGCAACTCGCGAGTGGTGCCATCGGGCGCGACCGCAAGGACCGGGCCGCCGGAAGCGCTCGAGAGAATGCCGATCACCTGCCCCTCGGGGCCTTGTGCAACTTCATCGTTCATGAAAATACCCTTCCCGGTTTTTTTGAATGCATCTGCTTTTCAATCGAATCAGAGGCTGACGCCCACTACGGTCATCAGGTCGCCCATGGCATGGAAAATACGGTATTCGTGGTACAGCAGATCATGTTGCGCGCTGACCAGGGACTGCCGTGCACTGATCATTTCGTTCTCGGTGTTGAGCAGGTCCAGCAGGGTGCGGCGGCCAAGATCGAACTGCTGGGTATAGGCGGCCTTGGTGGCTTCGGAGTCGTTGACGTGCTGCTCCAGAGTGGCAATCTGGTTGGCCAGTGACTCGTAGGCCGTCCACGCCAGTCGCAGCTCCTGCTCCACTTCACGATGGCTGTTGTTGCGGATCTCGGTGGCCTGCTCCACGAGGTGGGCGAACTGTTGCCGACGGGCCGTGTCGGACATGCCGTTGAAGAGGTTGTAGCGCATGCGCAGCATCACCCGCAGGTCGTCGATGCGCGTTTCGATGCCGTCGATGTTCCGGTTCCAGTCGCGCTCGACCTCGACGTTGAAACGCGGATAGAACGGGCTGGCGGTCTGTTCGTACTGGTAGGAAACCGCCTCGAGATCCGCGCTGGCGGACTTCAGCACCGGGTGCCGCTGGGTGGCATTGGCCATCGCGGCTTCAACGGATTCAGGCAGGTAGTTGCGATAGGAGCCGGGTACCGTGAGCGAGATGCCCTGGGGGAAACGGCCCACCACGCGCTGAAAGTTGATCTGCGCATCCTGCAGGTTGGCGCGCGCCGAGATCACGTTGGTGCGGGCCAGCGCGAGACGACCGGAAATCTGGTCGAGATCGGCACGGCTGCCGACGCCGGAATCGTGGCGACGCTGCATGCGTTGATAGATGTCCTCGTGGGTGGCCAGAGTGGCCTCGGCGAGGCTGACGATCTCCTGCTGCTTGAGCACCTCGAGATAGACTCGCACCACCTGCAGGGTAACGCTCTCGGCCACAGCCATCGCCTGGTAGGAGGCACTGTCGCGACGGGATTGCTGGTGACGGTATTCATTCAGTGTTTCAAAGCCGTCGAAGACCATCTGACTGGCGTTCAGCTGCATTTCATGACGCCACAGGTCGTTGCGGGTGCCACCGGTTTGGGTGATCGCGCCAGCGGGGTCACGCTCCTGCCAGCCGTAGCCGGCGAGCAAGTCCACGCGCGGCAGGAAGCCGCCCTGCGCCACACGAATTTCACGATCCCGGGCGTCCACCTGGCGCAGCTCGGACAATACACGCGGGTTGGTGGTAATGGTTTCCTGAATGGCTTCGCGCAGGTCGAGCGTCTGGGCTTGAACCGTGAGCGAAAAGCTGGCCACGGAGGCCACCAGCATGCGAAGTGCTGTCGAGCTTTTGTAGAACATTTTTACCTTCCCTTTTTTGACTGCGTTGTTCGTCGGATGCCGCGGCTCCCGCAAGGGCTTCTTTTCCATCGCACGCTGTGACGCGTCTGATTGAGCCGCATTTTGTAGATACGCGCGTTGCCCCAGATCACGCATCCAACGACGCCGTTATGCATAGAGATAACACAGGCACCTACAGAGGCCGAGACCATACAGCATCGAAAAAATGCCGCAGGGTCCGCCCACACCTTTTTTTGCGCCACTCGTCGGAAACCCCTGTTACTAGCGCTCCCGAAACGCTAGCTCGCGGGTTTTGAAGATGGGTTTCATGAGGTAGTTGAGGATGGTCTTGCGACCGGTGAGGATATCGACCTGGACGGTCATGCCCGGAATGATCGGCAGCGAGTCAGTGCCTCGACCGAGGTGACCCGACGCCGTCTGTAGCCTGACCAGATAGAAACTGGAGCCATCCTCAGCGGTAATGGTGTCCGGACTGATATGCACCACCTCGGCGTCCAGGCCGCCATGGATGGAAAAATCGTAGGCGGTGAATTTGACGGTTGCCTGTTGGGCGGGATGAATGAAGGCGATATCCCGCGGGTGAACCCGCGCTTCCACCAGCAGGGAGTCGTCGGTGGGCACGATCTCCACCAGGTCCATACCCGGCTGAATCACGCCACCGAGTGTGCGCACCCGAATCTGCTTGACGGTGCCCCGCACTGGCGAGCGCACCACCGTTCGCTGGACCCGATCAGCCAGTGCCTGATTGCTCTCGGCCAGACGGTTCAGCTCGGAAGTCACGGCGGACAGCTCGGCCTGGGCATCGTTGCGAAAGCCCTGCTCCAGGCTCTCCACATTGCCGATGGCCTCATTCAGCGCGGACTCGAGCTGCGGAATGGCGAGGGACGCGCGGTCCAACTGCCCCTTCAGGTCGTTGGCCTGGCGCTCGAGCCGCAACAGTTCGACACGGGACATGGCGCCCTGCTCGACCATCGGCCGGGACAATTCCAGTTCACTGTTGAGCAGTTCGTAGCTGGCGGCAATGCTCTCCCGCTCCGAGCGGATCGAGGACAGTTCCTGGCGCCGTTGCGCGACACGCTCATGCAGAGCCGAAAGGCGCAGCTCGAAATCGCGCCGCCGGGTCTCGTAGAGGGCGCGCTCCGTCGCCACCTCGCGAGGGTCCGGCACCACCGCCAGCTGCATCAGCTCCTCCTCAAAAGTGGTGCCCTGCACTTCGGCCCGCAGACGCGCGGCCTTGACCGCCAATTGCTCGGCCTGGAGCGTGCGCTCCCGGTAGCTCGATGAAAACAGGGTGTCATCGATCTGCAGCAGCGGCTGGTCGCGCTCCACCAGTTCACCCTCGGTTACCATCATCCGGGAGAGAATCCCGCCCTCGAGGTTCTGCACCACCTGTACGTCACTCGAGGGTACAACCCGGCCCTCGGCCCGCGTGAATTCGTCCACCTGCGCGAGACTGGCCCAGATCAGCATCACCACCAGCAGGGCCGCCAGCGTCCAAAGCAGCAACCGGCTCAGGAACGGCGTCTGCTGCAGTACCGCTTCGGACGAATAGGACATGTATTTCAGGTCGACCCGCTGCACCGCATCGTAGTGACTGCGCAGCTTCTTGAAGTCCAGCGGTTTCATGACTTGCCCCTCACCTTGCCCTGCCGCAACGCCTCGAGCACTTTCTCCCGCGGCCCGTCAGCAACGATCGCGCCGTTATCCATCACGATCAGCCGGTCGACCAGATCCAGCATGGACATCTTGTGCGTGATCATCAGCAGCGTCCTGCCATCCATCTCGCGGGTGAGCTTCTCCCGAAACCGGTTCTCGGTACCCGGATCCATGGAGGCCGTCGGCTCGTCGAGAATCAGTACCGGCGGCGCGCGCAGGAACAGGCGTGCCAGCCCGAGCAGCTGGCGCTGGCCGCCGGACAGGTTCTGGCCGCGCTCGCCCACCGGCATGTCGAAGCCCAGCGGGTGACGGTTGATCAGGTCGAGAATGCCGGCCTTGTCCGCCGCCTCGATGACACGCTGGTCCTCGACGGCACTCAGCCCATAGGTGATGTTGTCCCGCACGGTGCCGTAGAACAAAGTGACGTTCTGCTCGAGGTAACCGATGTTGCTGCGGATCTCGGCCGGATCCAGCTGCTGCACATCGAAGCCGTCGATCAATACCGAGCCAGTGTCGGCGTCGTAGAGACGGAAGATCACCTTGCCCAGGGTGGACTTGCCCGAACCGATACCGCCGATGATGCCGACCTTCTCACCGGCCCGGATGGAGAGGGACACCTTGTTGAGCGCCGGATAGGGCTGGTTGGGATACGAGAAGGTAACGTCCCGGAACTGGATGTCGCCCTGAAACCGTGAACGGTGCAGATAACGCTTGTCGTCGGGCCGCTCCACCGGCAGCTTCATGATGTCATCCAGCGACTTGAGGGCCGCTTCGGCGTAACCGTAGGTGGTCATCATGTTGGCGATCTGGCCCAGCGGCGCAAGCACCCGGCCCTGCAGGATGACGCAGGCGATCAGGCCACCGAGGGTGAGCG
>JBJHAZ010000172.1:0-1131 GCA_050485225.1 Gammaproteobacteria bacterium | reverse complement strand
CACCACCGTCACCACCATGGCGAGATGCTGCAGGAATTGCACGAACTGCACCGACTGGTTGGTGGTCACCCGGGTGGTCAGGCTCCACTGGGACACGAACCCGACCGCCTGCTCCCAATTGCGCTGGACCCGGGACTCGGCACCCAGTGTCTTGATGGTTTCCATGCCACTCAGGGTTTCGATCAGGGTCGCATTCTTGCGTGCGGCACCGCGCATTACATTTTCCACCGCCGGACGCAGGCGCCGCTGCGTCCACAGCCCCCAGGCGATGGCGATGGGGAACATCAGCAGGGGGACCAGTACCAACCAGCCACCGACCCACGCGATGAAAAACAGGAACAGCAGCAGGAACGGCAGGTCCACCAACGTAAGCAGGGTGGACGAGGTGATGAAATTGCGGATGGTGTCGAACTCGTGCAGTCGGTTGGCGAAGGCACCCACCGATACCGGACGAAATTTGGCGCGCAGGTCGAGCACCTTTTCGAACAACCGCGCCGACAGGATCACATCGGTCCGCTTGGCGGCCAGTTCCACGAACAGGCTTCGCAGATTCTTGAGTATCAGATCGAAGATGTACACGAACCCGACACCAATCGCGAGCGCCCAAAGGGTTTCGACGGCGTTGTTGGGTACCACGCGGTCGTAGACATTCATCACGAACAGCGGCTGGGCCAGCACGAACAGGTTGATGAAGATCGAGGCAATCAGTACGTCGCGATAGATATGCCAGGAGCTTTTGAGCACATCCCAGAACCAGTGACCGGTGACCTGCTGGAAGATACGCGGCGAACGGGCATCGAACTGCTGCATGGGCCGCAGGTAGAAACAATGTCCGGTGTAGCGGTCGCGCAAGTCGGTCAGGCTGATCTGGTAGCGGTGATCGTCCTCGGGGTTGATCAGGACCGCCAGGTCCAGCTCGGGCTTGTAGTCGGCAATGACAGCATAGCTGGCGTTTTCAAGCACCAGGATGGCCGGCATGACGCCCACCGGAATGTCCTCCAGTGGCCGCTCCATGGGCAGCGCCGCCAGACCGATACGATTGGCGGCGCGCACCAGCAGGGTGGCGTCGATCGCACCTTCGGCATCCAGTGGTAACCCGGCCACGGCGGCGGTGGCCGACGATGAGATGCC
>JBJHAZ010000171.1:0-5399 GCA_050485225.1 Gammaproteobacteria bacterium | reverse complement strand
GTACCACATCGCCGGCATTTCGGCGCTGCTGAGCTCCATCTACTCCATGCGCCGCATCGTCATGCTCCCGGCCTTCGATCCGGACACCTGGCTGCAACTGGCCGAGCAGGAGCAGGTCACCAACGCGTTTCTGGTGCCCACCATGCTCGCCCGCATCATCGCGCGCATGGACGAAACCGGCAACACCACCCTGCCGGCGGTACAGTCCATCGCCTACGGTGGCGGTCGCATGCCGCCGGAGCTGATTGCCCGGGCTCTGGACCTGTTCCCCAACTGCAACTTCACCAACGCCTACGGCCTGACCGAAACCAGCTCGACCATCGCGCTGCTGACGCCGGAAGACCACCGCACGGCCCACCGCTCGGACGACCCCAAGGTACGCGCGCGCCTGGGCTCCGTCGGCAAGCCGCTGCCCACCGTGGAGCTGGAGATTCGCGACGACGAAGGCCGCAAGCTGGGCCCGAACGAGCGCGGCGAAATCTATGTACGCGGCGAACAGGTATCCGGCGAGTACCGCGAGCGCAGTGCGCTCGATGCCGATGGCTGGTTCCCGACCCGGGATGCCGGTTACCTGGATGACGAAGGCTACTTGTTCTTATCCGGTCGTGCAGACGACGTCATCGTGCGCGGTGGCGAGAACATCTCGCCCGGCGAAATCGAGGATGTCCTGACCGCTCAGGAAGCCATTGCGGACGCCGCTGCCGTGGGCGTACCCTCGGTGGAGTGGGGCGAAGCCGTGGGCATCGCCGTCGCCGTCAAGGCCGGTCAGCCTGCTCCGAGTGAGGACGAGCTCAAGGCACTGATCAAGTCCCGCCTGAGATCCTCCCGCGTTCCGGAACGCGTAGTGTTTGTCGACGCCCTGCCCTACAACGAAATGGGCAAGCTGCTGCGCCGGGAAGTTCGCAAGCTCTTCTGAGCAACGCGAACGGTACCGACCACAAAAAATGGCCCGCCGGTTCAGCCGGCGGGCCATTTTTTATGAGCCAGCTCAACTCGTGTACGGGTGAGCCGGCACAGTGAGGGCCTAAACTCAGGCGGCGAAGTCGTACTCGTCCAGGAACTCGCCCACCGCGCGGATGAAGCGGGCCGCATCGGCGCCGTTGATGACGCGGTGATCGTAGCTCAGCGAGAGCGGCAGCAACTGGCGCAGCACCGGCTGACCGTTCTCGTCGGGCAGGAAACGGTCCTTGGCGCGGGTAATACCGAGGATGGCCACTTCCGGCGCGTTGATGATCGGGGTAAATCCATTGCCACCGATATGGCCGAGGGAAGACAGCGTGAAGCTCCCGCCGGACATTTCCGCGAGCGACAGCCCCTTGGTGCGGGCCTTCTCGGAAATCTGCACGATTTCCTCGGCGATGTCGCTGACGCTCTTCTGGTCGCAGTCACGCAGCACCGGCACCAACAGACCGGCCGGCACATCCACCGCGATGCCGATGTGGTAATACCCCTTCTGGTACAGGGTATTGCCATCGGAGCTGAGGGACGTGTTGAAGCGTGGGTAGCGTTGCAGTGCGGCGACCGAGGCCTTTACCAGCACGGGCAACAGGGTGCGTTTCTGCTCCGGGTTTTCCTTGTTCCAGGCCTTGCGACGGGCCTCGAAGGCAGTGATGTCCACGTCGTCGTTGTGGGTCACGTGGGGAATCAGCGCCCAATTGCGATGCATCACACGACCAATGTGGCCCTGGATCTTGGGCATGGCATTGGCCTCGACCGGACCGTAGGTGGAAAAATCGTCCTCCGGCCAGGGCAGCATGGAATCAAAACTGTTGCTCATTGCGTACTCTCCGTATTACCAGATCATTTGCGCCCCCGGGGACGGTGCTTACCCACGGGATCCGCCAAGGGATAATCGAGCCCGCTACTCCCGGCTCGAGTCGATCGTTTCGGGCGCGTCCACCTCCTGCCCGCTCTCGTCGCTCACCAGCGCCATCTCGTCGAGGCTCTGAAACTGGTCCCGACGCAATATGCCGTACATGCTGTGGCGCAGGGTTTCGTTCACGAATCGCTTGGCCAGCTTGCGACGCACGGCCGGGGATTTTTCCTCGGCCCGCGTCCACACCGGCCACATGAAGATGCCGACCACCATGAGCATGGCGTGCACCTCGCCATCGATACCGGGCTGCGCCCGCTCCGACTGGACGAAGCTCTCCACATGGGCACGGTACAGCCGCCAGAAGGGGTCGTCCGAGGGCTCACTGGAACTGAGAACCTCGAAGAGCCAGGCGCGGCCGAAGGCGGGATTATCCATCACGAACCGGGCGAGACGCTCGGAAGTTTCCCGGGGATTGCGACGTACGCGGGACACCAGTTCAGGGGTTTCCTCAATGTCACCGAACACTTCCCGGCACAGGCTCTCGCTGATCCAGGCGGTGGTCTCCTTGAGCAACTGCTCGCGCGTCTGGAAGTGGTGGTAGGCCGTACCCCTGTTCACACCGGCATGCTGGGCCACCTGGGACACGCTCAGACCCTCGGGCCCATCCTGCGCCAGCAACTTCGCCGCGACCTCGAGAATCGCCGTCCGGGTGCGCTCGCGATCGCGCCGGGGCCTGCGCTCCGCACCGCCTTCGGATTCAATGTCAACCATGATGCTGGCCGTTCATCTCCCTGCCGATCAACCCTGGCGCCACCGGGAACGGCGGGCGCCCATACCTGTCCGATCAGACGCGCTCGATGATGACCGCCGGCGCCATGCCACCGGCCGCGCACATGGTGATCAGGGCGTAGCGACCGCCGATGCGCTCGAGTTCGTCCAGCGCGGTACCGATCAGGATTGCGCCGGTGGCGCCGATGGGGTGGCCCAGCGCTATGGCCCCGCCGTTGGGATTGAGTCTGGCGCGATCGATATCCATGTCGCGCACAAACTTCTCGGTCACCACGGCAAAGGCTTCGTTCACTTCCCAGACGTCGATGTCTTCCTTCGAGAGGCCCGCCTTGGCCAGCACCTTTTTCGCGGCCGGCACCGGCGCATTGAGCATCAGCGTCGGGCAGTCGCCCACGTTGGCGGTGGCGACGATGCGCGCGCGGGGCTTGAGGCCATGCTTTTCGGCGTAGCTTTTCGAGGCCAGCAACAGGGCCGCCGCGCCATCGACCACCCCGGAAGAAATGCCGGCGTGATGCACCGCCTTGATATCGAGGTCGGGATAGACCTGGTTGACCAGCTGCCGGAAGGTCAGGCCGCCCTTCTGGGAGGGCATGTCCAGAAACATCTCGAACGCCGGCTTCAGCTGGGCCAGCTGCTCCAGCGTGGTCTCGGGACGCGGGTACTCTTCATGGTCGAGCAGCACATTGCCGTCGTCGTCGCGCACCACGATGGTGGATTTGTCGAAGCGCCCTTCCTTGATGGCAAGGCCGGCACGACGCTGACTCTCGACGCCGAACTGCTCGAGCTCCTCGCGGGTAATCCCCTCCATCGCGGCAATCGCGTCGGCGGCAACACCCTGGTTGGTTTGCGGGTGACGCGCCTGCAGACGCGGGTTACCGACACCCATGCCACCGGCCGACAGGCCCGCTTCGCGCAGCTTCATCCCGAAGTCGTTGACGTAGGACAGCATCTCGGAGCCGCCGCCGATCACCAGATCCTCCATGCCGGACATGATCTGTGCCGCGGCAAAATTGGTGGCGGTCAGGCCGCTGCCGCAAAAACGATTGAGGGACACACCGCTGGCGCGCACGTCATAGCCCGCATCCAGTGCGGCCATGCGGCCGATAGCACCGCCCTGCAGGCCCAGGGTGCCGGAGGTGCCCCAGATGACATCGTCCACGTCCGCCGTATCGAGATTGTTGCGCTCCTTGATGGCCTGCAGCACGGTGGCCGCCAGGTGCTCGGGGTGCATGTTGGCCAGCGCGCCCTTGCCTTTCTTGCCGATACCGCGAGGGGTTCGGACAGCGTCGATGATATAGGCTTCGGACATGGTCGGGGTCTCCTTATCGATAATACTGGAACGCCGGGCGCGCCGCGCCCTGCCACGTGATGACCACGAGTATACACCAGCAAAACGACTGTTCGACAGTGTTGTCTAACTCGCGCGCACCGGGGATGTACCGCCGCCACGCACATGAAAACGGCCCTGACCGTGAGGTCAGGGCCGTTGTTGAGCGAAGGTGCGGACCGGAGCCCGCTCCGCCATCAGCCCTCGGCTGCGGCGACCTTCTTGTCCTTCTCGGCGGCGTGATGCGCGAACATCTTCGCCAGGTCACCGGAAGTGATGCGACGCTTGTCTTCACCGGCGTCCAGCGGACGCTCGCCGCCCATGGACTTGGGTGTGGTGTCGACGCCATCGGCGGCGGCCTTGGCGCGCAGGGCACCGACCGTCAGGTCTTCCTTCTTGTGGTGCTTGAAGGGGTCGAAGTTGAACCAGTTCATGGCGTTCTTGTGGGTGATCTTGTTGATCTGCTCCTCGGTGAGGTGCTTGATCTGTGTCCACAGGTGCTCCGGACATTCCGGCCACAGGGTGTCGGAGTGCGGGTAGTCACACTCGTAGGCCACTAGATCCTCGTTCAGCTTGTCGAGGTTCTGCAGGCCGTAGGCGTCGTCGATGAAGCACAGCATGAAGTGCTTGAGGAAACGCTCGCTGGGCAACATGCCGCCAAAGTGGTTGTTGGTCCAGTACTTGTGGCGCGAATGGGAGAAGTCGGCGCGCTCGAGGAAGTAGGGAATCCAGCCGATGCTGGCCTCGGACAGGGCGATCTTCAGATCGTATTGCCACAGGGCCTTGAGGTGCAGCCAGTCGGCGGCGCCCACGGAGCTGGACAGCGGCATGGTGGTGATCCAGGCCTCGATCGGGGTTTCCATGGAGGCGTGGGGAACCGGGTTGCCGGCACCGATATGCAGACACATGACCGTGTTGTGATCGGCAATGGCCTTCCACATGGGGTTCCAGTAGTCATTGTGAATGCTGGGCAGGTTCTGCTTGGTGGGGTTCTCGTTGAGAGACACCGCAGTGCAGCCCTTGGCGGAGATACGCTTGAGTTCCTCGACGGTGGCGTCCATGTCCCAGGTGGGCAGGATCGCGCAGGGAATGAAACGACCGGGGTGGGCGCCGCACCATTCGTCGATGTGCCAGTCGTTATAGGCACGCAGGTGCTTCAGGGCGAGATCCTTGTCGGGCGCCTGGTGGAACTTGCCGCCGTCGAAGCCGACGCAGGTGCCGAAGTTCAGGGAAGCGGCCACGCCGTTGACGTTCATGTCGTCGACACGGGCGTCCACGTTGTACACACCCTTGCGCATCTCCTCGAGGGAGTTGGGCTCCATGCCGTACTCCTCCAGAGGGCGACCCACAACAGCGTTGAGGCCCACGGAAGGCATGTACATGCCCTGATAGGTCCAGTAGCTCTTGCCGTTCTCATCGACGCTGAACTTGGGGGCTGTCTTCAGGTCTTCTGCCGACAGATGTTTT
>JBJHAZ010000170.1:0-5452 GCA_050485225.1 Gammaproteobacteria bacterium | reverse complement strand
CCTCTGCAGATGGCGGGCAGCAGCCCGCCCCTTCCCGGCCTGGCACCACTCTCGGCCCGGCTGGTGGAGCCGCTGCTCAATCGTGCGATGGATACCGACTACGACCATTACGTAGTGGTGGCCGGGCTGGATGACCAGCAGGGATCGGTGGTGATCGTGGATCCGGCCCGAGGACCGTTGTCGATGGACCTGGACGACTTCACCACGGCCTGGCAGCACATGAACAACGCAGTACTGCTGGTCGGCCAGGCTGCCGAATAGCCGGTGGCGCCTCGCGCTATTTGCTCCCACCCAGGTCTTTCGCGCAGCTCTCCCGGCTTGACCGCGCCTGTCTCTCGAGCCGTACCAGCGGCCTTGTCGCCTCGCGCGCCTATACCGGCAGCGCCGTATCGTTGATCGGTGACTTGAGTACAAACGAAGAATGCACACCCGACACGCCCTCGATGCGGGTGATCTTGTTGAGCAGGAAGGTCTGGTAGGCATCCATGTCCTCCACCACCACCTTGAGCAGGTAGTCCGCCGACTGACCGGTGATCAGGTGGCACTCCAGCACCTCGGGCATCTGCGCCACCGCCGCCTCGAAGCGATCGAACCGCTCCGGCGTATGGCGATCCATGCTGATCTGGATAAAGGCCATCAGGTTCAGCCCGAGCTTGCGGGCATTGAGCCGCGCGGCATAACGCTCGACGATGCCCGCCTCTTCCAGCTTGCGGACGCGACGCAAGCACGGCGACGGTGACAGGCTCACCGCCTCGGCCAGATCCTGGTTGGAAATGCGCCCCTCGCGCTGCAGCCGACGGAGGATGGCGCGATCGTAGCTGTCGATATCCATTTTATTGCTCACATATGACGTTAATTGGCATTTTATTACCAACAGATGCGAAACTCGAGCAATACTAGCAACAAAATAGCGTCGTCAGGGTCCTACAATACCTTTCTGACCTGCCGAGCCGTATGCGTCGGCCTGACAGAACACCGGTTGCGAGACACGCCGTGAATCCCTCCCTGGAGGCTCTACGCGGGCATCCATGCCCGCGAAGGTCTCACCACCGGTGTTCTGCCAGCCCTCCTCAGGCTCGGTGCCATCGACTGAACAGGAAGGACGACCCATGATTGCCAACCCCGCCACCAAATACCGGCCCTTCCCGGCCATCGATCTGCCCAACCGGCACTGGCCGAACCGCGTCATCAGCGAGCCACCCATGTGGATGAGCACCGACCTGCGCGACGGCAACCAGTCGCTCATCGATCCCATGTCGGTGGAGACCAAATTGCGCTTCTTCGACATGCTGGTGCAGATCGGCTTCAAGGAGATCGAGGTGGCCTTCCCCTCCGCCTCCGACACCGACTTCAACTTCGTGCGCCGCCTGATCGACGAGGAGCGCATCCCCGAGGACGTCACCATCGAGGTGCTCACCCAGGCACGCCGTGAATTGATCGAGCGCACCGTGGAGTCGGTCGCCGGGGCGCGCCGCGCCATCGTGCACATCTACAACCCCACCGCGCCGGCCTTTCGCGACATGGTCTACAACACCGATCACGCCGGCGTGAAGGCCATTGCCGAACAGGGCGTGCGCTGGGTGCAGGAATGTACCGAGCGCCACCCGGAAACCGAGTGGGTGTTGCAGTACTCGCCGGAGGTGTTCTCCGGCACCGAGCTGGATTTCGCGTTGGAAGTCTGCGATGCCGTCAGCGCCATCTGGCAGCCGACACCCGAGCGCAGGATGATCATCAACCTGCCCGCCACCGTGGAAATGGCCACCCCCAATGTCTACGCCGATCAGGTGGAGTGGATGCACCGCCACCTGGCGCGACGGGACAGCATTGTGCTGAGTGTTCACCCGCACAACGATCGCGGTACCGCCGTCGCCGCCGCTGAGCTCGCCGTGATGGCCGGCGCCGATCGGGTGGAAGGCTGTCTGTTCGGCAACGGTGAACGCACCGGCAATGTGGACATCGTCACCCTGGCGTTGAACCTCTACACCCAGGGCGTGCATCCCGGACTGGACTTTACCCATATCGAGAGCATTCGCCGCACCGTGGAAGAGTGCAACCAACTGCCGGTGCACCCCCGCCACCCCTACGCGGGCGAACTGGTGTTCACCGCCTTCTCCGGATCCCACCAGGACGCCATCAAGAAGGGCTTTGCGCGCCAGCAGCCGGACGAGATCTGGCAGGTGCCCTACCTGCCCATCGACCCGGCCGATCTGAGCCGTGGCTACGAAGCGGTGGTGCGGGTGAACAGCCAATCCGGCAAGGGCGGTGTCGCCTTCATTCTGCAGCAACAATATGGCCTGGAATTACCGCGCCGCATGCAGATCGAATTCAGTCGAGTGGTGAAAGCCTTCACCGACCGGGTCGGTCGCGAAGCCACGGGCGATGACCTGTATCGGTTGTTCCAGCAGGAATACCTGCAGCGTGACGAGCCGATACAGTTGGTGGACGTGGAGGTCATCAGCCACTCCGGCGAGCGCGACAGCCACACCGAAGTGGTCATCGACTACCGCCAGCAGGGCAGGACCCACCGCGTCATGGGCAGTGGCAAGGGCGCCATCGAAGCGGCGGTGGACGCCTTGGCCGGAAGCCCGGGCAGCCTCCGCGTCATCGACTACCACGAGCACGCCATCGGCACCGGTTCCGAAGTCGAGGCGGCCTGCTACATCGAGATGCAGGTGGACGACCAGCCGGCCGTGTTCGGCGTCGGGGTGGATCGCAATATCGTGAGTGCCGCGATTCGGGCACTGGTGAGTGGGTTGAATCGGCAGGGAGCGAGCGCTACAGCGGAGCAGGAGCCAAGTCCCGAAACGGCCAGCTGACCGCGCGCCCATCGCTATCTACCGCAGCGGCTTCCGCTACGGTAGATAGCCCCTTCAGTCGATCCTCGACAATAACAGCGCTAGACTGGCGAATCACACCAATAACTCTCGGGGATCGATCCATGTCCGACCAGGCCCGCATCGGCAGCCTCGCCGCCGCTGTCATTATCGTAGTCGGTGTATTCACCCTCGGTTTTCTGTTCGGCCAAGCCAGCACGAAATCCGACGGCGCGGTCGTACTGGAAGGCGGCGACACGCAAACGGCAACGACCGAGGGCCGTGCGGGCGCCCACGGCGGGTTCCCGGCCCTTACAACCGACGTGCACGAACGGGAAGACTACATCCTCGGCCACCCACCCCGCCTTGATCCGGTGCCACCGGAAGAGCGCACCCCGGAGCAGGAGGCGTTGCTGGAGGACCTCGGCACCATTGTGGTGGACGGTCGGCGGCAGCCGCGCACCGATCTGGATTCGCTGGTAATCCTGGCGCACCACCCGGAGCTGTACCGCGCCCATGTGGCGGTGGCGCAGGTGTTTCTGGCCGGCTCCGAGATGTCGATTCGTGACCGTGAGCTGGCGATCCTGCGCATCGGCTGGCTGTCACAGGCGCCCTTCGAGTGGGGCTCCCATGTGACCATCGCCAGGCGCAACGGTGTGACGACGGAGGAAATCGAGTGGGTAATCGAGGGCTCCAACGCGGCCGGCTGGAACGACCATGATCGCGCCCTGATCCGGGCCATGGAGGAGCTGCACTTCGACTCCATGATCAGCGATGAAACCTGGGCAGCGCTGGCCGAGACCTATGACGAGCGCCAACTGATGGAAGTGCCCATTCTCGCCGGACAGTACAAGACCATTGCCTACCTTCAGAACAGTCTGCGCCTGCCATTGCCCGAAGGCACCGAGGGTCTGACGGCACGCTAGATCAGGTGCAGGACAACACGACCCTCAGGCGAGGTTTTCGTCGAGATAGCGGTTGATCTCGCTTTCGATCACCGGCTTCATCAGGCTCAGCAGCATGCTCAGCTTGACGGTAATGCGCAGCTCACTGTCATCGAAGGCAACCCGCGCCTCGGCAGTCTTGCCGTGGTTGTAGCGGACGCAGTGGTCGTCCTCCCAGCTGTAATCGCCCCCATGCCGGGCCTGCAGCTTGGCCGCCAGGTTCTCGGCCAGATTGCGCAGGTCCTCGGGACTCATGCGGTGGGACCGCGCGATCACAATATCACTCATAGTCGGTTCTCTGATTCAGGGTCTCATTCATTGCGGCCACGGCCTGTCACTGCGGCGGGCAGCCCCACGCCGGGCGGTTTCAGGAATCGCCCGCAAACTGGGTGCGGTACAACTCCTGGCACTCCTCCATCACCGCGCGGGCTTCGGGATTCACATGGGGAAGCAGGGTAACCGTCATCTGCGCCATAGTGGACAGGATTGCCTCGTACCGGTCAAGACTCAGCCCCAACAGCTCCTGAAGCTCGAGCCAGTAGTTGATGGTCAGCAGCATCTGCCGCCCCAGCTCCTCCGGTCGACTCACCCCCGCCGCGGCGAGAAACTGCGCCAGCAGCGCCTGCTGCATGGCGAGCAGGGTATGAAACCGGCGCGCGATGGCCGGATAGCGCCGCAGCATGGCGACGCCATCGCGGTGCAGGAAGCGGTAGTCATACTGGTGTTCAAGAAGCACATACAGTGCCAACCAGCTGTCGCGCGCATCCGCCGACAGCAGTGCCTCGTCCAGCAAGGTTCGCACCCCGGTTTCGAACTGCACGAACAGCGCAGCCACCAGCTCCTCCTTGCCCTTGAAGTGGTAATAGAGATTGCCGGGACTGATATCCAGCTCATTGGCGATGTCGACGGCCGTCACCGTCGCCTCGCCCTCGGCATTGAACAGGGCGAGACTCACCGCGAGTATCTGCTCCTTGCGCTTCACTGCGAAACACCTCGGTTGTGACGCAAACTGCATGCACAGCACAGCCTAAGGTGATATGCCATGAAGCGCCAGTATCGCCAACGGTCACCTGGCTGTTTCATGCTCACCTTCCCCCGCCAACGCAGGTGCCTGAAAGCACCCTGTTGAGCTGTCGATTATAAGGAGATCAAGGCATCACTCCGATCCTTTTTGACTACACTTCAAGAAACACCGCGGAGGAGACCGACTCATGAGCAGGGTCGCTTTGGTTACAGGCGGGATAAAAGGAATTGGCGAGGCCATATCGATACAGCTCCAGCGTGAAGGGTATGTGGTAGCCGCCAACTACATCGGCAGTGTAGAGCGGGCAAGGGCGTTTTCGGAAAAGACAGGGATTCCCATTTACCAGTTCGATGTCTCCGACTTTTACGCCGTCAAGGAAGGCATCCAGAAGATTACCGAAGAACTCGGACCAATCGATGTGCTGGTGAATAACGCCGGCATCACTCGCGATACCACCATTCACAAGATGACACCCAAACAGTGGCAGGCGGTGATCAACACCGACCTGTGCGGCTGCTTCAATACCTGCCGCAACGTCATCGAAAGCATGCGCGAGCGGCGCTATGGACGCATTATCAACATCGGTTCGCTCAATGGCCAGGCCGGGGAGTACGGACAGGTCAACTATGCGGCGGCCAAATCCGGGATCCATGGCTTCAACAAGGCACTGG
>JBJHAZ010000169.1:0-5471 GCA_050485225.1 Gammaproteobacteria bacterium | reverse complement strand
ATCGATCCGTGCAACCCAATCGCGCTTGCTCCGCATGCCCCACAACCTCAAGACCACGGCCCTGCCGTTGGCCGCCCTGATCGGAATGGCGGCGGTCGCCCCTCACAGCTTCGCCCAGCAGAGCCCCGGCATGATCGAAGAGATCATGGTCACCGCCCAACGGCGCACCGAGCGCTCACTGGATGTACCCATCAGCATCACCAGCATCGGCAGCGAGTGGCTCGGCAAGGGCGATGTGCAACAGCTCAGTGATATTATGAAGCTGACACCCGGCCTGCGGTTCGACAATCAGGGCGCACTCTCCCAGCCAACCATTCGAGGTGTGGGTACAGCAGTATCGGTATCCGGAGGCGGATCGAATGTCGGTATCTATACCGATGGATTTTATTCGCCGAACCCCTTCTTCGCCGATACTGACTTGCTGAGTGTGGAAAGTGTCCAGGTGCTGAAAGGACCCCAGGGCACTCTATTTGGCCGCAATTCCACTGGCGGCGCCATACTGGTTACCACCCGTGAGCCTGACAATGCGCCCTACGCAGAGGCAGAGATCGCGTACAGTCGTTACAACACTCAGAAATACCAGGTTTATGCGACCGGCGGCCCCAGCGATGCGCTGGCTTTTGACATCGCTGCGCAGGCTCGCAAAAGTGATGGATTTATCGACAACATCGTAACCGGTCGTGATAACGATGGCGGCTACGACAATTGGTCCGTGCGACTGGGAGCCAAGTGGGATATTTCCGACCGGACTTCCGCGATCCTTCGTTATTCGAGGGGTGATGTGGACGATCGAACCGCAGTGACCGCCAACGCGTATGAGCGCAATGGCATCGTCTATTCGACAGCCAACTTTTTCGGTGGGCCTGCAGCGACACGGCGCAACGAAGTCAGCCAGGACTTCCGCCCCTCCTTCAAGGCAACCAGTGACGTCTTCCAACTGACAATTAATCATGAGCTGGAAGGTGCCACCCTGACGTCATACACGCAGTATCGCAGAGAGCGGACTGAAAACCTGATGGACTTCGACTTCTCGGGCTTGCCACTGTTCCACTTTGGCTATGACGTTAATGACGACATCTTTACTCAGGAGTTTCTGCTCGCCTCGGACACTCCGGAACGGCTTCAGTGGACAACCGGCCTGTTTTTCTTCCATGACGATAGTGAGTGGAAGAATGTGCTCTCGTCCCAAAATGGTGGCCCCTTCGAAACTCTGGATAATGCAGGTTCAGGCACCAAGACTCGTTCTATCGCTGCATTTGCCGACCTTACTTACCAGCTCACCGACGACCTGTACCTCACTGGCGGCCTGCGCGTGAGTCACGACAAAATCCACGACGCCTATATGCGTCTGGACGACGGGACGCCGCTTGGATTTGATGAATTTGACATCCGCAGTGTCAGCGAAACCAACGTCTCGCCGCGTGTAGTACTCCGCTACACCCCAACCGATACTTCAAGTGTCTACGCCTCTTATACCCAAGGTTACAAATCCCCCATACTCAATGTGGGCGGCACTTCCCTAACGAATGTGGATGTTGACTCTGAACAGATTGATGCATTCGAAATCGGTTACAAGTACGCTGCGGGCGCCGTGACGCTGGATGTGGCCGGCTTCTATTACGACTACCAGGATCTACAGGTAGCGACTTTCGAGGGGGCGCAAAGCCTGATCGAGAATGCTGCAGATTCCCGCGTTTACGGGCTCGATGCCCAAGCACAGTTTGCTGTAACTGAGCAGCTCAGTGTCATGATGGGCGGCACTTATATTGACGCCAAATACAAGGATTTCGATCGCTCTCAGGCTTGGAGTCAATGCGTCGATATAACTGCCTGCGGACTCGCCTTGGGAACGTATATCCCTGAATTTACCTCAGCCGACGGCAACCGCATGCAGCGCACGCCGCGCTTCACCGCCAACATCGGTGCCGCCTACACCATGGATCTGGATCACGGGCGCCTCGATCTGTCCGGCACGCTCTACTACACCTCGGACTTCTACTTCGATACCTCCGAGACCTTCAAGCAGGACGGTTACGAGCTGTTGAGCCTGCGCGCTGCCTGGACCGACCCGATGGATCGCGTCACCGTGGCCGTGTTTGCCGACAACGTGACCGACTCCAAGTACCGCAGCCAGGTGTTGCCGCAGCAACTCGGTGCCCTGTCCATGTGGGGCATGCCGAGAACCTGGGGCGCCTCCATCAACGTGCGCTACTGACGCCTTCCATCGGTCATCGCAGCGCAACGCCCGGCACCTGGAGTGCCGGGCGTTTTTTTGCGCACAAAAAACCCGGCTCGGAAGCCGGGTTTGGCGGGCACCGGATTGCCGCCTGAGCGGCGATCCGAGAACCTCAGCGCAGGCTGTCGTTGATGGCCTGCAGTGCGTTGTTGCCGGGGCACAGGTCACCCTCACCCAGATCGCGCAGCGGCTTCTTGACGGTGCCGATCATCTGATGCAGATCGTCGTTCTCCGGCTCCATGAACAACAGACCGGTCAACACCTGCCCCTGGGCGCGATGGTCCTCGATGGCAGTCAGCGCCGAGCGCCGGTCGAACACATCGAGATTCTTGTCGCCCTTGTAGAGGTGGATCACCGAGCCGTCGTGCAGGGTGACCTCGTGGCTGTAGCCGGGCTCATACTGGGCGGTGATCTCCGACTCCATGGGCACGAAGTCCACCTTGCCGGTCGCTTCGATATGATCGCGGACAAAGTCATAGCTCTTGGTGGACTTGGGCGTGTTGTTGAAGGTCACGCAGGGCGAGATCACATCGATGAACGCAAAGCCCTGATGCGCCAGTGCGGCCTTGAGCAGGGGTACCAGCTGCTCCTTGTCGCCGGAGAAGCTGCGGGCCACGAAGGTGGCACCCTGCTCCAGCGCCATGGTGCACAGGTCGATGGGCTCGAACCGGTTGGCCTTGCCGCTCTTGCTGGTGCTGCCCACATCAGCCGTGGCCGAGTCCTGGCCCTTGGTCAGGCCGTAACAACCGTTGTTGGCCACGATGTAGGTCATGTTGAGATTGCGGCGCACCACGTGGGCAAACTGGCCCAGGCCGATGGAGGCACTGTCACCGTCACCGGACATGCCCAGATACACCATGTTGCGGTTGGCCAGATTAGCGCCGGTAGCCACCGACGGCATGCGACCGTGCACGGAGTTGAACCCGTGGGCGTTGCCGAGAAAGTAGGTCGGTGTCTTGGAGGAGCAACCGATACCGGAGATCTTGGCTACGTTGTGCGGCGGCAGCGACAGCTCGAAGCAGGCCTGGATAATGGCGCCGCTGATGGCGTCGTGGCCGCAGCCGGAACACAGGGTCGACAGCGCACCTTCGTAGTAGCGCCGGGTAAAGCCCAGCGCATTGGTGGGCAGGTTCGGATGGCGGAAATTGGGGCGTAAATAAGTCATGGCTCTGTTCCCTTATGCCTTCTTTTTCAAAGGCACGACGTTGTCGCGCTTGAGCGACTCGCGAACGCTGGCAACGATGTCGTTGGCGGTGATGGACATGCCATCGTAGCGGCGCACGGAGGGCATTTTCTTCGGATCGATCTCGCACTCGTTCATCAGCAGGGTGCGCATCTGGCCATCGCGGTTCATCTCCACCACGAACACCTGCTCGTGCTGATCCATGAAATCCTGCACCTGCTGATTGAAGGGGAACGCGCGGATACGCAGCGCATCGATGTCGATACCGTCCTGTTCGCGCAGCATGTCGAGAGCCTCCTCGCAGGCGTAGATCGACGTGCCATAGAACACCATGCCCAGCTTCGAGCGCGGTTGCTCCGGAGTCAGTACCGGCGCGGGCACCAGCGACTTGGCGGTCTCCCACTTGCGGAGCAGACGCTCCATATTGCGCACATACACGGCGCCATCTTCGGTGTAACCGGCATACTCATCGCGAGAAGTTCCGCGGGTGAAGAACGCACCCTTGGTGGCATGGGTGCCCGGATAGGTGCGATAGGGAATCGCATCGCCGTCCACATCGAGGTAGCGACCAAACCGGGCATCCATGTTCTCGAGATCCTCGGCGCTGAACACCTTACCGCGGTCGTACTGACGGCTGTCGTCCCACTCCAGCGGTTCGGAAAGATGCTCGTTCATGCCCAGGTCCAGGTCGGACATGATGATGATCGGCGTCTGCAGGCGATCGGCCAGGTCAAAGCTCTCGGCACTCATGTCGAAGGCTTCCTTCGGCGTGCCCGGAATCAGCAGTACCTGCTTGGTATCGCCGTGAGACGCATAGGCGGCAAACAGGATGTCGGACTGCTGGGTGCGGGTCGGCATGCCGGTGGAAGGCCCGGCGCGCTGCACATCCACCAGCACCACCGGCACCTCGGCAAAGTAGGCCAGGCCCAGGAACTCGCTCATCAGCGACACGCCGGGGCCGGAGGTGGCGGTAAAGGCGCGGGCACCGTTCCAGCCGGCGCCGATGGCCATACCGATGGCGGCCAGCTCGTCCTCGGCCTGCACCACGGCGTACTTCTTGTCGCCGCTGCCCGGGTCGATGCGCAGGCGGCTGGCGTATTTCTCGAAGGCATCGACCACCGAGGTGGACGGGGTAATGGGATACCAGCCGGCCACGGTGGCGCCACCGTACACGGCACCGAGGCCCACGGCATCGTTGCCCTCGAGCATGATGCGGTTGCCCACCCGGTCACTGCGCCGGGTGGTGATGGGCAGCGGTGACTGCAGGTTTTCCTTGACGTACTGGTAACCCAGCTCCAGTGCATGGATGTTGGGCGCCACCAGCTTTTCCTTGCCCTTGAACTGGTCGGCAACCAGAGTGTTGAACACGGAGAAATCCATGTCCAGCAAGGCCGCCAGGGCACCCACGTAGATCACGTTCTTGAACAGCTGGCGCTGGCGCGGGTCGGTGTATTCACGGCGGCAGATATCGGTCAGCGGAATGCCGAGGAACTCGATGTCGCTGCGGTGCAACCGCAGGTCCAGCGGCTTGGTGTTGTCGTACAGGAAATAGCCGCCCGGCTCTACGGACTTGACGTCCTGGGCCATGCTCTGCGGGTTGACCGACACCATGATGTCGATACCGCCGCGCCGGCCCAGATAGCCCCGCTCGCTGACACGCACCTCGTACCAGGTCGGCAACCCCTGGATGTTGGAGGGAAACACGTTCTTGGCGCTGACCGGAATGCCCATCCGGTAGATGGCCTTGGCGAACATGCTGTTGGCACTGGCAGAACCGGTGCCGTTGACGTTGGCAAAACGAATGACGAATTCGTTGACAGATTCTATTCGGCGCATACGGTTCCCGCCTTGGTGACCTCGTAGAGAAACTTCTGCATGTCCCAGGCTGTGGTGGGACAGCGCTCGGCACACAGACCGCAGTGAAGGCAGACATCCTCGTCCTTCACCATGACGCGACCGGTCTTGAGATTGCCGGAGACGTACAGATCCTGCGCGAGGTTCCTGGCCGGGATACGCAGCGACTGGCGCAGCTCGTCTTCCTCGGCGTTGTCG
>JBJHAZ010000168.1:0-5578 GCA_050485225.1 Gammaproteobacteria bacterium | reverse complement strand
GCGCGTCCGCCGGAGGCTCGTCCGACTATCTGGCGTGGCTGCAGGAGCTGGCCGATGCGATACCCACCAGCGAATCACGCTGGCTGGCGGACGCCAGCAGTGAATCGGCTCCCGATACCGACACGCCCCTTTGGGCCGCCCTGCCCGCCCAACCCTCCGATCTCGAATTCCATGGAGAGCCGGAGCCGCTCGCTGTTCTCCGGGGTAAAGCCGGGCCTTCGCTCGGGTTCGGCAGCCACAGCGCACGCGGCCCACCCACCCCGAATCGGCTCTGACGCCGGCTGGCACTCCCTCCTTGCTGCCCGGCCACCACAGCCCTGTCGCTGCACCCATGACACGCGCCGACCCCGACTGCCGGGGCGGAACGCGCCTGTAGCCCGCTGATTCGGACCACCAGATGACACTCACCAGAATCATTCCCTTCATGGCGGCGCGCCACATCACCGCGCTGCTTTCCCTGTTGCTCGTCGCCCTGTCCCTCGCGACGCTGTGGCACAACGGCCTGAACTTCGGGCTCGACTTTACCGGCGGCACCCAGATGGAGCTGCGCTTTGCCCACGCACCGGAATTGTCCACGGTTCGCCAGTCCCTCGAGGCGCTGGGCATGGATGCGCCCACGGTGGTCCAGTTCGGCTCCGAGCGCGATATTCTGGTGCGCACCCGCACGGCGCTCGGCTCCGAGCAGGCCGAGGCCATCCTCTCGGCGCTGGCGGTCGAGGCCGGGCCGGCGGAGATGCAACGCCTGGATTTTGTCGGCCCCCAGGTGGGCGAGGAGCTGCGTGACGACGGCGGCCTGGGCCTGCTGGCCGCGCTGCTGCTGGTGATGGCCTTCGTCACCGTGCGCTTTCACTACAAGTTCGCCGTGGGGGCCATTTTGGCGCTGATACACGACGTCATCCTGACCCTGGGGTTCTTCTCGATCCTGAAGCTGGAGGTGGACCTGACGGTGCTGGCCGCCGTGCTGGCGGTGATCGGCTACTCCATCAACGACACCATCGTGATGTTTGACCGCGTGCGGGAAAACTTCCGGGCGATGCGTGACGCCGACACCATCGGCATTCTCGACGCTTCCATGACCCAGGTGCTGCAACGCACCATCATGACGTCGGTGACCACCCTGCTGGTCCTGCTGGCCCTGCTGCTGGTGGGGGGGGACGTGATCCGGAACTTCGCCGTCGCCCTCATCGTGGGTATCAGCGTCGGCACCTACTCATCCCTGTACGTGGCGGCCAACACCACCGTCGCACTGAAGCTGACGCGGCAGGATCTGGTGCGACCGGCATCGACGGAGGAGGACGAGGCCAACCTGCCCCCCTGATCGGGGTCAGAGGCAGGCGGCCAGATGGGCGCGCACCCGCCGCACCCGCGCGTCACTCTCCACTTCATCGGCACTCCAGCGGCGCCGCGCCTGCATCCGGGCGAGGGCCGGGTTGGTGGCGGCGGGCGTGGCCCTGAGCCAATCGAGCACTTCCAGCGCCCCCGCGCGGTGGTTGCACACCAGCACCATGTCGCAGCCGGCGGCCAGTGCCTGATGGGCTTTCTCGGGATAGCTGCCGGCCATGTCCGCACCCTTCATGGAGAGGTCGTCGCTGAAGATCACGCCTTCGAAACCAAGTTCGCCCCGCAGGATGTCCTGCAGCCAGCGCCGCGAGAACCCGACGGTGCGTTCGTCGACCTGGGGGAACAGGATATGGGCCGGCATGATGCCGTCCAGCTCGCCGGCCAGCTCCGCAAACGGAATCAGATCGTGGGCGCGCAACGCATCGAGACTGCGCGGGTCCGAGGGTATCTCCAGGTGACTGTCCTCGCGTACGCCGCCATGCCCGGGAAAGTGCTTGCCGGTCACCGCCATGCCGGCCTCGTGCAGGCCGCGAATGAAGGCGCCCGCCGCGCGGGTGGCCCAGTGGGGATCGTCACCGAAGGAGCGGTCGGCGATCACGCCACAATGATCCCGATCCAGATCCAGCACCGGCGCGAAACTGAAGTCCAACCCGGTGGAGAGCACCTCGGCGGCCAACAGGTAGCCCGCATCCGACAGGATGGCCAGGCCCTCGTCACCCATCGGGCGCACGCTGTCGGCCAGCCGCTGCATGCTGGGGATGCGGGTGAACCCGTCGCGGAAGCGCTGCACCCGACCACCTTCCTGGTCCACCGCCAACAGCAGGTGCGGCGCCCGCTCGCGGATGTCGCCGACCAGCTGCTCCACCTGCCGGCGACTCTCGAAATTGCGCGCAAACAGGATGACACCGCCCACCTCGGGCTGTACCAGCAAATCGGCTTCGGCACTCGATAGGCGGGTACCCTCCAGGTCGAGCATGAGGGGGCCGGGGGTTTGATCGTTGCGGTCCATCAGGGGCGTTCCGGTTGGCAGTGAGGCAACTATTATGTAGTCTCGGAGTGGACGAGGCCAGCCGTGACCTGTCGCCTCGGGTGCGACACACGGACATCGATGGACCACAGCGGAGCCATGACAATGAGCAAGCTGAAACCCGAAATCGGACAGTGGTACCAGGACGCCGCGGAAGACCAGCTCTTCGAGATCGTGGCCATTGACGAATCCTCCGGCAATATCGAAATCCAGTACCTGGACGGCGAAGTCAGCGAACTGGACAGCGATACCTGGAGCGAGATGATCCTGCTCACCGCCGAACCACCCGAGGACTGGCGGGCCTCCTACGAACTGAGTCCCGAGGACGAGTTCGACAGTGACGTCGTCCTGCGACCCGGCAACCATCACGATCCGCTGAGCTCACTGGACGACCACAGCTACCTAGACGACATCGAGGACTGAACCGCCTCCCCTCGCCCATCCTGACCGGCGACGCGACACAGGCCTTGGAACCGCCCCCGGAACCGGCTAGACTACTGAATAAGATTACAGTAGCCACGCCCGGGACCCTACCATGATCGGACTGACCGACCGCCAGCAACAGATCCTCGACCTGATCCGGGATCACATCCAATCGACCGGCTATCCCCCGACCCGCGCCGAGATCGCCGAACAACTGGGCTTCCGGTCGGTCAACGCCGCCGAACAGCATCTGAAAGCGCTGGAAAGAAAGGGCATCATCGAGATCATCAAGGGCACCTCCCGCGGCATACGACTGTGCGAGGCGTACGCCGGGCTGCCGGTGGTTGGTGATGTAGCCGCCGGCGAGCCCATCCTGGCCCAACAGAACATCGACGACTACCTGCCCTTGGACGCGGCCACGTTCTCGCCACCCGCCGACTACTTCCTGCGGGTGCGCGGTGACAGCATGCGGGATGCGGGGATCCTCAACGGGGACCTGCTGGCGGTAAAGGCGACGCGCGAAGCCCGCAACGGGGCCATCGTGGTAGCACGTATCGACGATGACGTCACCGTCAAACGGCTGCAGCGGACTCGCCACAAGGCGACCCTGCTGCCGGCCAACGACGACTACCAGCCGATCGAGGTGGACCTGCGCAGTCAGGAGCTGGTGATTGAAGGGCTGGCGGTGGGGGTCTTGCGCACCGGATTCTGAGCGGCGCGCAGGCGGCGTCAGTGAAGCACGCGGGCCGGCGCGGAATCTTCCTCGCCGAGAATCTCGATCTGCTCCACCGCATCAATGCCGGCGTCGATCATGGCGCGAGCCACCTCGAGCTGCATGTCATTGAGGAAAAAACGCGCTTCGTCGGAGAAACTGATTCGGATCAGGGGCTCTTCGGTTTCGTCGGTGCGCTTGAGCACCACGTCGCCATTGGTCAGCATGACGACTTCGTAGAGAGTAGCAGACATAAACACCCGCGATTGACTTGGATCACCATTGTACCGCAGCGGCGGCCTGCGACCAAAAACAGCCGGGGGACAGGCCGATCAGCACTCCACCATGGTCGCCCGCTGGCGATCCACCGCCTCCACCAGGGCATTCAACAGGCTGCGCACTGACTCCGCATCGGTACTGGAGGCCGCGCCACCGGCTGGCTTGACGTCGATCAGGCCATCACCGGCTTTGGCGGCCGCAACGGGTGGTACGGACCCCTGGGCCTCGCGGCCGAGCTGATGCAACTGTCCGACCCAGGAGCGGGGGTCGCGCTCCAGGTCCGCCAGCTCCGACGCCTCCCCCGGCGCCTTGTCCATCCGGGCGAGGGCGTCGACCAGCTCCAGGGCAGAAGCGAGACCGTCGACACCGCCGAGCTGGTAATTGGCGCCCACCTCACGCACAAAGGCGTGGTAGGCGCCCTGCAGGTGCAGCAGCGCGCCCTGAACCAGCGCGCCCCGCAGGACCGGGTCACGGGCGTGCTCCGCCTCCTGCCGCAGCAGAGCACGGGCGTAGGCCAGCTTGCGACCCACCACAGCGGAATAGACGTTCACACTCATCCCCGCCTACTTCTTGCGCTTGTCTTCGACAGTCCAGCGACCGTCGCGGTGGAACGCCCGCCAGCCAGTGGGTTTGCCGTCGACCTCCGATTGCACGTACTGCTCCTTCGCCTTTCGGCTGTAACGAATCACCGCCGGAATGCCATCGGGGTCGGCCTGCGGTGCTTCGAGCAGATACCCGAACTTGGGATCGAGTTCACTCTTGTGGGGCAGCAGTTCGGACACCAGCGGCGCACGGGTTTCGCGGTGCCGGGGGAACTTGCTGGCGGCGAGGAAGATGCCCGAGGCGCCGTCCCGCAGTACGTAGTGGTCATCGACCTTCTGGCATTGCAGCTCCGGCATCGGCACCGGGTCGGCCGCGGGCGGCGCCGGCTGGCCGTTGCGCAGCAGCTTGCGGGTATTCTTGCAGTCCGCGTTGGTGCAACCGAAGAACTTGCCGAAACGGCCGGTCTTGAGCTGCATTTCGGATCCGCACTTGTCACACTCCAGCGTCGGGCCCTCGTACCCCTTGATACGGAAGCTGCCCTCCTCCACCTCGTAGCCGGGGCAGTCGGGATTGTTGCCGCAGACGTGCAGCTTGCGCTTCTCGTCGATCAGGTAGCTTTCCATCGCCGTGCCGCACAGCTTGCAGCGGTGCCGCTTGAGCAGCTCGCGGGATTCGGCCTCGTCGTCGTCATCCACCTTGACGGCTTCGTCGCCGGGCAGCAGGTTCTTGGTGCCCTTGCAGCGCTCCTTGGGTGGCAGGCTGTACCCCGAGCAGCCGAGGAATACACCGGTGGTGCCCGTGCGGATCATCATGGGGCGCCCGCACAGGTCACAGGGAATGTCCGTGGCCGTCGGAGTATTGCCGCGCATGCCTCCGTCGTGGCGCGCCTTGTCGAGCTTGGCGGTGAAATCCTTGTAAAACCGGTCCAGGACCGACTTCCAGTCCTCCTCGCCCATGGCGATACCGTCGAGGTAGCCCTCCATGGAGGCGGTAAAACCGTAGTCCATCAGATCGGCGAAGTTCTCGGTCAGCCGGTCGGTAACGATGTCGCCGATCTTTTCGGCATAGAAACGCTTGTTCTCCAGCCGCACGTAACCGCGATCCTGGATGGTCGAGATGATCGAGGCGTAGGTGGAGGGTCGGCCGATACCGCGCTTTTCCAGCTCCTTGACCAGCGCGGCCTCCGAGAAACGGGGCGGCGGCTTGGTGAAATGCTGCTGGGGCACCAGGATCACCAGGTCGAGCTTTTCACC